>JBLIJY010000224.1:0-4668 GCA_047636095.1 Hydrogenophaga sp.
TCGATGGCTACCTCGGCCCAGATCCCTTCAACCAGCGCGCGGTGTTCGACGAGATCGGCTTCTTGCACATCCTGACCAAGGATCTGTGGAACGGTCACCCCTGCTGTGCGTTTGGCACCAGCACCGAGTTCATCCAGCAAAACCCCAACACCTTTGCCGCCCTGTACCGCGCGGTGCTCACCGCAGCCGCCATGGCGCGCCAGTCCAAAAACCGGGAGTTGATCGCCAAGGTGATCTCAACGCAGGCCTACCTGAACCAGCCCGAAACCGTGGTGGCGCAGGTGCTCACCGGCCGCTTTGCAGACGGCCTGGGCAATGTGGTCAATGTGCCCGACCGGGCTGACTTCGACCCGATGCCGTGGCAGAGCATGGCCGTGTGGATGCTGACCCAGATGCAGCGCTGGGGCTATGTGAAAGGCGAGGTGAACTACAACCAGATCGCCGAGCGCGTGTTCCTGATCACCGACGCGCGCAAGCACATGAAGGACCTGGGGATGCCATTCCAGGCAGGTGCCGGCTACACCAAGCACACCATCATGGGCAAGGAGTTCGACCCAGCCAAGGCGGCGCAATACGCCAAGAGCTTCGCTATCAGCAAGGCGGCTTGAGATGAAGGCGCTCAACCTGAACCTGCGTGCGGCGCTGGTCTCGCTGCTGATGCTGGTGCTGTTCGTCGGCGCCTGGCATCTGAGCACCTCGGCACCGACGGTGGGCGGGTCGAGCGCCGGGATGACAGCCGAGGAAATCGAATACGCCAAATTGCTGGGCAAGGACCCGGGTGCTGAGAAAACCAGTGGTTTTCCGCAGCCCTGGGCCGTGGCTGAGGCGAGCTGGGTACACCTGTCCAACCCGTTCTACGACAACGGTCCCAACGACAAGGGCGTGGGCATTCAGCTCGGCCATTCGCTGGCGCGGGTGGCGGTGGGCTTTCTGCTGGCGATGGCAGTGGCCATTCCGCTGGGCTTTCTGATCGGCATGTCGCCGCTGTTGAGCAAGGCGTTCGATCCGTTCATTCAGGTGCTCAAACCCATCAGCCCGCTGGCCTGGATGCCGCTGGCGCTCTACACGCTGAAAGACAGCAACGTGAGCGGCGTGTTCGTCATCTTCATCTGCTCGATCTGGCCGATGCTGCTCAACACCGCTTTCGGCGTGTCGGCCGTCAAACGCGAATGGCTCAACGTGGCCAGCACGCTGGAGGTGAACCCGATCCGCAAAGCCTTTCGCGTGATCCTGCCCGCGGCCGCACCCACCATCCTCACCGGCATGCGCATCAGCATGGGCATTGCCTGGCTGGTGATCGTGGCCGCCGAGATGCTGGTCGGCGGCACCGGCATCGGCTATTTCGTGTGGAACGAGTGGAACAACCTCTCGCTCACCAACGTGATCTTCGCGATTTTGGTGATCGGTGTGGTCGGCATGTTGCTCGACCTGATGTTTGCTCAAGCGCAAAAGGCGGTGACCTATGTGGAGTGAATCTTCCGACCGCCAGGGCGTCGCCCTGACGGCCCCGCGTCCAACCCCTAAGGCGAGTTCCAACATGTCCGGTTTCCTCAAGGTCGAGCAGCTCGCCAAGGCCTACCAGGCCGACAAGCCAGTGTTTGCCGATGTCTCGTTCACCATCGACCAGGGCGAGTTCGTCTGCATCATCGGCCACAGCGGCTGCGGCAAGACCACCATCCTCAATGTGCTCGCCGGGCTGGACACCGCCACGTCGGGGCACTGCTTCATGGACGGGCGCGAGATCGCCGGCCCCAGCCTGGAGCGCGGCGTGGTGTTCCAGAGCCATGCACTGATGCCCTGGCTCACGGTGCGGCAAAACATCGCGTTTGCGGTGAAGTCGCGCTGGCCCGAATGGAGCAAGGCGCAGATCGCCGAGCAGGTGGAGAAATACGTGGACATGGTGGGCCTGACGCAGGCCATCGAGAAAAAGCCCAGCCAGCTTTCGGGCGGCATGAAGCAGCGCGTGGGCATTGCGCGCGCCTTTGCCATCCAGCCCAAGATGCTGCTGCTCGATGAACCCTTTGGCGCGCTGGACGCGCTCACGCGCGGCAGCATTCAGGAAGAGCTGATGTCCATCGTGCGCCAGACAAAGCAAACAGTTTTCATGATCACGCACGACGTGGACGAAGCCATTTTGCTGGCCGATCGCATCTTGCTCATGACCAACGGCCAGGAGCTGGAAGGTGGCGGCTACGCCCCCGGCGGCATGGCCGAGGAGGTGGTCAACCCGCTGCCGCGTGATCGCACCCGCGCCCAGCTGCACCACCTGGACGGGTATTACGACATGCGCAACCACATCGTGGATTTCCTGGTTTCGCGGGCCAAGGCCCACTGATCTTCTCTCTCTCCCTGCTTTCTTCAACAACACCCACGAGGCAACATATGAGCCGACTCGCCGTCACCGAAAAAATCATCACCACCAAAGTCACCAAGGGCCTGCAATGGGCCGATGTGGCCACGAAGGTGGGCCAGTCCAAGGAGTGGACCACCGCTTTGTGCCTGGGCCAGATGACGGCCACGCCAGCCCAGGCCAAGGTGCTGGGCGAGATCTTCGGCCTGAGTGCCGACGAGCAGAAGTGGCTGCAAGTGGTGCCCTACAAAGGCTCGCTGCCCACCTCGGTCCCGACCGATCCACTGATCTACCGCTTCTACGAACTGGTGAGCGTGTACGGCACCACCTTCAAGGAACTGATCCACGAAGAGTTTGGCGACGGCATCATGAGCGCCATCGATTTCAAGATGGACATGCAGCGCCAGGCCGACCCGAATGGCGACCGCGTGAACATCGTGATGTCGGGCAAGTTCCTGCCGTACAAGCAGTACTGATGGAGCCGCGCCCACCGCTGCCAGCGTTCACCGCCGAGAGCGCTGCGCAAAAAGTGCGCATGGCCGAAGACGCGTGGAATTCACGCGACCCAGACCGGGTGGTGAAGGTCTACACCGAAGACACGCGCTGGCGCAACCGCACCGAGTTTCCGATCGGGCGCGACCAAGTGCATGCCTTTCTGGTGCGCAAGTGGGCCAAGGAGCTGGACTACCGGTTGATCAAAGAGCTGTGGGCTTTCGAGGGTTCGCGCATCGCGGTGCGCTTTGTCTACGAATGGCGCGACAGCGCGGGCCAGTGGTTTCGCTCACACGGCAATGAGAACTGGCAGTTCAATGCGCTGGGCTACATGGAGCAGCGCCATGCCAGCATCAACGACCGGCCCATCCTGGAGGCTGAGCGCCTGTTCCACTGGCCGCTCGGGCGCCGCCCCGACGACCACGCAGGCCTGAGCGCCCTCGGACTCTAGTTCGCCAGCGACACGCGACCCAAGCGGAGACAAGCGTCGCTGGCCCAGCGCTCAGTGCAGCGTCATCGGATGTGAGGTGGTCTTGACACGCACGGTGGCCGCACGCGGTTCGTACGGCGTGCAGGCCGCGCCGCAGATCGCTGCAGCAATCGTGCGAGCCTGTCGGGCGATGGGTTCGATGTAGCGGCTGGCCTTGCCGTTCACCGTGATGCAGTCGCCCAGCGCGTGGATGCGCTCGACGCTGGTGCGCATGGCGGCCGCGTCCACTGCAATGCCCTGGTCCCACGCCAGCGCAGCGCTTTGCGCCAGCCGCGAAGGCGTGGCCAAACCGGCAGCAGCGATCACCTGGTCTGCCACGAAGAGCTGGTTGTCGCTGGTGGTAAGGCGGTATTGCTGCCCCACTTTTTCCAGGGAAGTCACCTGCACACCACCCACGAAACGGATCGACAAGTCTTTCCACGCTGCCAGCAGCTGCGCGCCTGCCTGCTCGCTCTGCCAGCGGGCGAGCGGCTCGGGCTGGGTGTCGAGCAGGGTGATGCGGTGGCCACCCAGGGCGAGGTCGTTGGCCAGTTCGCTACCGATCAGGCCAGCGCCCACAATGAGCACATCGCGCGGTGTGTCGCCCAGCGCAGCCCGCAGCTTTTGATAGGCAGCCAGGTGGTTGACCCGCCAGCACAGCTCCGGCGGCAGGCTGGCTGGCAGCGCGGCGCGGGCGCCGTGCGCCAGCACCAGCTGGTCGTAACGCAGGTTGCCGCGCGTGGTGCGCAGCGTGCGCGTGTCGCTGCAAATGCGCACCGCCTGGGTGTGAGCCACCAGGCGCACGCTCAGGCGAGCCGCTGCGTCTTGTGCGGTTTCTTTCACCATCGATGTGAGGTCGAGCGCGCGCGCCATGGCGATCGAGAGCAGCGGTTTGTCGTACACGTCGCCAGTGCAGGTCGTGACCAGGGTGATTGGCAGTTCGCCATCCAGCGCGCGAAGCGCTTCAGCCGTCTGCCAGCCAGCCCGGCCCGCACCGACGATGACGACACCCGCTGGCCCGCCACGGGCCGCCGCCACCGTGCTGGTCGGCGTACGGGCGCGCAGTGCCGCCAGCGATGGCGCAGCGTAGGCGGTGAAATCGGCCTTCGTCACGCCGCACAGTGGGCAAGCCCAGTCGTCGGGAATGTCGGCAAAGCGGGTGCCGGGCGCGAGGCCGCCGTCTGGATCGCCCGAGGCTTCGTCGTAAACGTAGCCGCAGGCCTCGCAGATGTAAGTCTCGTAAGGAGCAAGGGTCGCAGACGAGGCGGCCACAGAAGCTGCCGCAGCCACAGCTGTCAGGCTGTTCATGCCGGCAACACCTCGGCGCTCAGCCGAGCAATCTCGCTGCGCAGGTGCT
>JBLIJY010000225.1:0-4629 GCA_047636095.1 Hydrogenophaga sp.
GCGCCAGCAGCCGTGGTCGATCGGCGGGCAGCAGGCTGAGCTTGAGTTCGGTTTCCTGGGGCATGGGCGGAGTCTGCCACCGAGGCGAACATTTCTCTACCGCGAGCACGGTGCGCTGGCATGGCCAGCGCCATGGGTTGCGATCGGCTTACACGTTGTAACCGCAGGCGGCGGGGCTGCATGCAGACTCAACCACAGCAGTCGCCTGCTGCGAACCCAACATCCACCGGCCAAACATGACCCTTTTGCACACGCCTTCCTCATCGCGAGCCCTGTTGCTCAGCGCCTTGTTTGTATTGACTGCGCTACCGGCATGGGCTGAAAAGCCCGACTGGGCACCAGGCGGCCAACAGGAAAAACACCAGAAGCAAGGCGACAAACACAACGGCAAACACGGCCACAAAGAGCAGCGCGAGGACCGCCGCGACGACCGCCGCGATGACAACCGCAACCAGCCCGCTCCCGTGGTGCGCTCGCCCTCGTCGGGTGCGTTGGTGAACATTCAAATCGGCAGCTACTTTGCCGACCCTCAGCGGGTGCTGGTGCGCGACTATTACGAGCCGCGCATGAAAGCGGGCAAATGCCCGCCCGGGCTCAAGAAGAAAGACAACGGCTGCCTGCCACCCGGTTTGGCAAAAGACTGGCGTCGGGGGCAGACCTTGCCTTCGACGGTGGTGTACTACCCAGTACCGCAGGTGGTGCAGGCGCGCTTGGGCATACCGCCTGCGGGCCATCGGTTCGTGCGCGTGGCGTCCGACATCTTGCTGATCGCGGTGGGCACCAGCATGGTGATCGACGCGATCGAGGACCTCGGTCGACGCTGAGCCTGTCGCTTCAAGCGTCCTGCCTGGGCCCATCAACCTGGCAACCGCGGCGCGATTGGTGGCCAAGCCGTCACTTGTAGCGCGCCGCCATGCGCTCCAGCGGGATCGGCTGGATCTTGGCGCCCTGCCCGGCGCAGCCAAAGGCCTCGAAGCGCGCCTTGACCACGCTTCGATCCGCCTTTTTAGCCGCCGCCAGCGCCTTGCGCGGATCGAACTCGTCGGGCTGCTCGGCGAAGGCTTGGCGCATCGCACCCGTCATCGTCAGGCGGATGTCGGTGTTGATGTTGATGTTGATGTTGCGCACGCCGTTCTGAATGCCGCGCTGAATCTCTTGCACCGGCACCCCGTAGGTTTCCTTGATCGCGCCGCCATGGCGGCGGATGATCTCCAGCCATTCCTGGGGCACTGCAGACACACCGCTGGCCAGCTGGCGTGGTCGTCCAGCCCGACCCCGATGGCGATAGCGCCGTCGAACACCGCTTCAGAAACCATGTCGTGCAGCAGGCGTTCGCGCCCGCCTGTGACCCGCAGCAGCTCGCCGTAGCGCTGTTCGTCCCAGCGCCACGCCAGCCCGTTGTCGTGGAAAGCCTGGTTGAACGCCACGCGGTGGCCGTCTCGCTCGGTTTCGGCAAGCGTACCGTCGACATCCCAGAGCAGGGCTTTGAGGGGTGGCATCACGCCGCGGCCTCGGTCCAGCCGGCCAGCAGCGCAGAAAGATCCGGGATGACCCGGTCGGGTTGGCAGGCCTCGATGGGCTCGCCCATGTTGTAGCCATAGGGCAGCGCCCAGACGGCGATGCCGGCGTTGCGCGCGGTGGCCACGTCGATGCTGGATTCGCCCACGAACAGCGCGCGCGCCCTCGCTGCGCGCGAGTTCTGGGGATGGGTTTTTCATGTGTCGTTCCAACGAGTTGAGCGCCGAAGGCGCGGCGCGGGGGGGAGCCTCATCTCGGGGCGTTTCTCTTGCGCTCGACCATGCGCCAGATGAAGGGCGTGAAGATCAGCTGCATGGCCAATTCCATCTTGCCGCCGGGCACCACGATGGTGTTGGCGCGGCTCATCAGCGAGCCGCTGATCATGCTGAGCAGGTAGGGGAAGTCGATGCCCTTGGGCTGGGCAAAGCGGATCACCACCATGCTCTCGTCGGCGGTGGGCACGTCGCGCGCCACAAACGGGTTGGAGGTGTCCACGATGGGCACGCGCTGGAAGTTCACATGGGTGTACTGGAACTGCGGCGTGATGTAGTTGATGTAGTCCGGCATGCGCCGCAAGATGGTGTCGGTCACCGCCTCGGCGCTGTAGCCGCGCATGTTCTTGTCGCGGTAGAGCTTCTGGATCCATTCCAGGTTGATCACCGGCACCACGCCGACCAGCAAATCGGGGTACTGCGCCACGTTGTGCTCGGGTGTAACCACCGCGCCGTGCAGGCCTTCGTAGAACAGCATGTCGGTGCCCTCGGGCAGCGGCACCCAGGGGGTGAAGGTGCCGGGCACTTGCTGGTGGAGGGCGGCCTCTTCGGCGTTGTGCAGGTACTGGCGGCACTTGCCCGTGCCGGTTTCGCTGTAGGTCTTGAACAGGCTCTCGATCTCGTCGAACAGGTTGGCGTCGGCACCGAAGTGACTGAAGTGCTGATTGCCTGCGGCCTCCGCCTGGGCGCCTTGGATCTTCATCGCCTGGCGGTCGTAGCGGTGGTAGCTGTCCCCCTCGACAACAGCGGCTTTCACGTCTTCGCGACGGAAGATGTTCTGGAAGGTGCGTGTGACCGTGGAGGTGCCCGCACCGCTGGAGCCGGTGATGGCGATGATGGGGTGGCATTCAGACATGGGATTCCTTGCTGGTCGTTCTTTCTGGACTGGGCAATGGCCCTCCAAAGGCAACCCTTCAAGGCGAAACAGGGCGCGTTCGGCAAACAGAGGGGGGTTGTCCTAGGGGCCTGGGGGGGGCCTAGGGCTGCCTATTTTGCGGTGTTGGTACGTGGTGAACAACCTGGCCAAGACGCTGTCGCCGGCGGCCGAGGCGTTTCGGTACTTCGTGCTGGAGCACAGAGAAGCGTTCCTGGCCAGCCACTTCGAGAATGCCGCGTTTCGCCGCTGATCGATCCGATCAAACGGCCGGTTGGGTGTGCCCGCGCAGCAGCCGCGCCAAATACTGGCCCGTGTGGCTGGCCTCGTTGGCCGCCAACGTCTCGGGCGTGCCAATGCCCACCACCATGCCGCCGCCGGCACCGCCCTCGGGGCCCATGTCGATCAGCCAGTCGGCGGTTTTGATGACGTCGAGGTTGTGCTCGATCACCACGATGGTGTTGCCGGCGTCGCGCAGTTGGTGCAGCACTTTGAGCAGCAGCTCGATGTCGGCAAAGTGCAGGCCGGTGGTGGGCTCATCGAGGATGTAGAGGGTTCGCCCGGTGTCGCGTTTGCTGAGTTCGAGCGCCAGCTTCACGCGCTGGGCTTCGCCGCCGGAGAGCGTGGTGGCGCTTTGGCCGAGCTGGATGTAGGTCAGTCCCACGTCCATCAGGGTTTGCAGCTTGCGGTGCAGCGTGGGCACGGCGCCAAAGAAGGCGTAGGCCTGTTCCACCGTCATGTCCAGAATTTGGGCGATGTTTTTGCCCTTGTACTGCACGTCCAGGGTTTCGCGGTTGTAGCGCTGGCCGTGGCAGACCTCGCAGGGCACGTACACATCGGGCAGAAAGTGCATTTCCACCTTCACCACGCCGTCGCCCTGGCAGGCTTCGCAGCGGCCACCGGCCACGTTGAAGCTGAAGCGCCCTGGGCCGTAGCCACGCTCGCGCGCGGCGGGCACCTCGGCCATGAGTTCGCGGATGCCGGTGAACAGGCCGGTGTAGGTGGCGGGGTTGCTGCGCGGCGTGCGGCCGATGGGGGACTGATCGACGTTGATGACCTTGTCGAAATGCTCGATGCCTTCGATGGCCTCGTGCTCGGCGGGTTCGTCGTGCGCGCGGTACAGCGTGCGCGCCACGGCAGCGTAGAGCGTGTCGTTGACCAGCGTGGACTTGCCAGAGCCCGAGACACCGGTGACGCAGGTCAGCAAACCCACCGGGAAGGCCGCGCTCACGTTTTTCAGGTTGTGGCCCGTGGCGCCGATGACGCGAATTTCTTGCAGCGTGCCCAGCGTGGCGATGTGCGCCACCTCCCGTGCAGCGCGGCGCTCAGCGGCCGGACTGGGCGCGAAACGGGGCTTGGTGAGGGGCACCACCACTTTGGGCGCCACCACCGGCAGCCAGGGCGTGCGCCGCGTGGGCACCGCGATCTCGCGCGTGCCGCTCAGGTACTCGCCAGTGAGCGAGCCGGGCGTGGCCATCACCTCGGCGCAGGTGCCTTGCGCCATCACATAACCGCCGTGCACACCGGCGCCTGGGCCCATGTCGATCACGTGGTCGGCGGCGCGGATCATGTCTTCGTCGTGCTCAACCACCAGCACCGTGTTGCCCAAGTCGCGCAGGTGCTTGAGGGTGTCGATCAGGCGGTCGTTGTCGCGCTGGTGCAGGCCGATGCTGGGCTCGTCGAGCACATACATCACGCCGGTCAGGCCGCTACCGATCTGACTGGCCAGGCGGATGCGCTGGGCTTCGCCGCCAGAGAGCGTGTCGGCGTTGCGGTCCAGGCTCAGGTAGTTCAGACCGACGTCGTTCAAGAATTTCAGGCGCTGGCGGATTTCGTTAATCACGCGCGCGGCGATGTCGCCTTTGGCGCCGCTCAGGTGCAGCTGGCTGAAATAGGCCAGCGACTCGCCCAGCGTGATGTGGCTGATCTTAAAGATGGGTTGGCGCTGCGCGCCCTCGCCCACGA
>JBLIJY010000226.1:0-4624 GCA_047636095.1 Hydrogenophaga sp.
CATTACTGGGTTGACCTGATCGGTCTGGCGGTCTTCAACCGGGAAGGCCAGCCCATGGGCGTGGTGCGCGACCTCATGTCCACCGGCCCCCATTCGGTGCTGGTGCTGGCGCACACCGAGACGGTGGACGGCCAAGAGCAAGACGCCGAACGCATGATTCCGTTTGTGGCGGCTTATGTGGATGACGTCGACCAAAAGGCCAGGCGCATCACGGTCGATTGGCAACTCGATTACTGACGGAGCGCGCCTTGCGCTTCGACATCATCACCCTGTTCCCCGAGCTGTTCGAGCCGTTCTTCAAAAGCGGCATCACGCGGCGGGCGTTCGAATCAGGCCAGGTGTTGGTCAAGCTTTGGAATCCGCGCGACTTCGCTGAGGGCAACTACCGGCGGGTGGACGACCGGCCGTTTGGTGGCGGCCCGGGTATGGTGATGATGGCCGAGCCGCTGTGGCGCTGCCTGCAGGCGGTGCGTGTGGATCGCGCCGAGGCGGTATCGGTGCAGGCGCCCGTCGTGCTGTTTTCCCCCATCGGTCCGCGGCTGGATCACCGCAGCGTGGCCGCTTGGTCGCAAAGTGCGGGTGCGGTCTTGCTGTGTGGGCGCTACGAAGGGATTGATCAGCGCTTCATCGATGCTTGTGTGAATCAGCAAATCAGCCTAGGTGATTTTGTGCTTTCAGGTGGCGAAATCGCTGCGATCGCCATGCTCGACACGGTGGCGCGGCTGATGCCGGGCGTGTTGAACGACGAGGGTAGCCACCAGCAGGACAGCTTCAATCCCGCGATCGACGGCCTGCTCGACAGCCCGCACCACACGCGCCCCGAGGTCTGGCTCGGCCCCGAAGGTCCGCTGGCCGTGCCCGAGGTGCTGCTGGGTGGCCACCACGAGCGCATTGCGCGGTACCGGCGCGAGCAAAGCCTGGCGATCACCGCGAAAAACCGTCCCGAGCTGTTGGAGCAGGCGCGCGCGCAACGGCTGCTCGACATGCGGGATGAGCGGTTCCTGGCCCCACCAAAAAAGCTATAATCTTAGGCTTTTCGATCCTCTGACCGGCCGCCACAACCGGGCCAGCCCGCTAACCACGCGTTCCCCAGAGCGCCAGACACAGCCGGGCTTTTGCTGGATTTGTGGCCTTTAGTGCAGCGCGGGCACGATCGTGAATATGGACCCTATGAACCTTATCCAAATCCTTGAGCAAGAAGAAATTGCTCGCCTGAACAAAGAAATTCCCACGTTTGCGCCCGGCGACACCGTGATCGTGAGCGTGAACGTGGTCGAAGGCACGCGCAAGCGGCTGCAGGCCTACGAAGGCGTGGTGATCGCGCGCCGCAACCGCGGCCTGAACTCCAGCTTCATCGTGCGCAAGATCTCCAACGGCGAAGGCGTCGAGCGCACCTTCCCGCTGTACAGCCCACGCATCGCCAAGATTGAAGTCAAGCGCCGTGGTGCCGTGCGCCGCGCCAAGCTCTACTTCCTGCGCGAGCGCAGCGGCAAGTCGGCGCGTATCAAGGAAAAGTTGGGCGCGAAAGTGAACAGAGCTCGCCCACAGCAGGACGCTTAATCACTGCTCAGCTCCTGCAAAAAAGCCGCTCACCTGAGCGGCTTTTTTTCGTCCGACCTTGATGTCCATAAACACACCACCCCCCCTGTTTGATCCGCGCCAGGTGCCGGTGATGCCGCCGCGCGCGGACGAATTGCGCACCTCGGTCGACCCTCGGCGCCTCACCGCGCCGGGGTTGCGCCGCCTGTTCACCGCGTTGCCCGTCTGGACGCCAGAGCTGGTGCAGGAGCGGCCTTTCGGCAACCGGGCGCCGGCCCACGCAGCGGTGCTGCTGCCGCTGGTGATGCATCCACGGCCCACCTTGTTGCTGACCCAGCGCACCATGCATCTGTCCACCCACTCGGGCCAGATCGCGCTGCCGGGCGGCAAGCTCGACGCCACCGATGCCGATGCCACCGCCGCCGCCTTGCGCGAGACCTTCGAGGAGACCGGTCTCTCGCCCGAGCGCGTGGAGGTGCTCGGCGCGCTGCCGATCTACACCACGGGCACCGCGTTTCTGGTGACGCCTGTGGTGGGTCTGGTGCAGCCCGGATTCGTGCTGCAACCCAACCCCCACGAGGTGGACGCGGTGTTTGAGGTGCCACTCGATTTTCTGATGGACCCTGTCAACCACCGGCGCCACGCCCTGGAGTGGGCGGGCACGGTGCGCGAGTGGTACTCGATGCCGTACCAAGAGGCCACGCCGCAGGGCATGCAGGAGCGTTTCATCTGGGGTGCCACCGCTGGTATGTTGCGCAATTTTTACCGCCTGTTGATCGCCTGAATCTGCTTGCTGTGAGCGCCGCGCACAACCGCGCGATCCCAGAGCGCGCCGCTATGATGCGGCCATGGGTTTTTTTGCCATCCTCATTGCCTTGCTGTTGGAACAGGCCCGGCCTTTGGCCTACAACAACGTCGTCCACTCGGCGCTGCGTGGCTGGGCGCGTACTGTGCGCCGCAACATCGATACCGGTCATGCTGCGCAGGGTTGGATCGCCTGGGCGCTGGCGGTCGGTGTGCCGACACTCGTTGCGGTGCTGATCCATTGGGCGTTGTGGTCGTTCAGCAGTGTGCTGGGCTTCGTGTGGTTGGCTGGTGTGTTGTACGTCACACTGGGTTTTCGCCAGTTCAGCCACCACTTCAGAGAAATTCGCAGTGCGCTTGAAGAGGGCGATGAGGCGCTGGCGCGCGGCAAGCTCGCTGCTTGGCTGCGCGTGGATGTGAGCAGCCTGCCGCACGCTGAGTTGCTGCGCCAGGTGATCCAGCATTCGGTGCTGTCGGCACACCGCCATGTGTTTGGCGTGCTGGTGGCGTTTGTGGTGTTCTGGATGCTGGGTCTTGGGCCAGCCGGCGCCATTTTTTACCGCATGGCCGAATACCTCTCGCGCAACTGGCAGGCCCACTCCGACAATTCGCGCAGCCTCGCGCTGCAAACCGCAGCCGCCCAGGCCTGGGTGTGGATCGATCACTTGCCCGCGCGCACCACTGCGCTGGGTTTTGCGGTGGTCGGTAATTTTGAAGAAGCGGTGGCCAGCTGGCGCAGCGAGGCCAAGGCCTACGCACCCGGCAGCGACGGTGTGGTGCTGGCAGCCACCTCAGGCGCGCTCAACGTGCGTTTGGCGCCGCGCACTCAGACGACGACGCCCCCGCCGGAGCTGCAAGACGACACACAGCCCGCCCGACCCGATCCGCAGCTGGCGCACCTCGGTGGCGTGGTGGGCCTGGTGTGGCGCGCGGTGGTGCTGTGGATGCTGGTGCTGGCTTTGCTCAGCCTCGCGCGGCTGCCCATCTGAGTCGACTTCAGTAGGCGCGCTTGTCTGAGAGTTCGGCGAACAGCTCACCGTAGATCCGGTAGCGGTTGGCGTCGATCGCCAGCGGGTCGTCGCCCGCCTTGGCCCCCACCTCTTGCACATGCGCGCGCGCCCCGCAGCCCGGCTCGTGCAGATGGGTGCAGTTGTAGAAGCGGCAGTGGCCCAGCGTGGCGCGCAGATCGGGCATGCAGGGCGCGAGTTGTGTGGGTGTGATGTGGTTGAGGCCGAATTCCTGAAAGCCGGGCGAGTCGATCAGCGCGGTGTGGCGGCGGTCATCGGTCCAGTACCAGGTGGTGCTGGTGGTCGTGTGTTTGCCCGAGTTGAGCGCACGCGATATCTCCCCGGTGAGCGCTCTGGCGTGCGGCACCAGGCGGTTCACCAGTGTGCTCTTGCCCACGCCCGAAGGCCCCAACACGATCGTGACCCGGCCATCAAGCTGCTGTTGCAGTGCCTCCAGGCCGTGTTCGGCCCCTGCACTCAGGCACAAAGGGAGCACGTTGACGCCCATGCGCCGGTAAGGTGCCAAGCGCTCCCAGGCGCGGTCGAATGCGGGCTGCAGGTCGAATTTGTTGAGCACCACAAGCACCTCGATGCCCTCGGCCTCGGCCGCGATCAACGCGCGCGCCAGCTGGCGTTCGGAAAACTCGGGGTCGGCGGCCAGCAGCACCAGCACCTGATCGAGGTTGGCCGCAAACGACTTGGTGCGCAGCTCGTCCTGGCGATAGAACAGGTTGCGCCGCGGCTCGACGCGTTCGATGCTGCCCTCGTCGCCACTGATCTGCCACAGCACGGCATCGCCTACCACCACCGGGTTTTTCTTGCCGCGCGGGTGGCAGATGCGCCGCTCGCCATCGGGTGTCTCCACTAGGCAATGGCGGCCATGTGCCGCCACCACCCGCCCAGGCAACAGAGTTGTCCCATCGGTGGCTGGAGCGCCGCGCCGGGGCGCCGTCATGGGCGGGCTTTCGTCGAAGTTCGCATTCAGGCCTTGAGCAAGGCATCCACCGCGCTGGCGCAGTGAAAGTCGCTCACCGAGATACCGCCGACATCGTGGGTGTTGAAGCGCACCGTGCAGCTGCCGTACGACACGGCGAGGTCGGGGTGGTGATTTTCTTGGTGGGCGACCCAGGCCAGCGCGTTCGCGAAAGCCATGGTCTCGTGGAAGTTGGCAAACGGAAAGGTTTTTTCCAGCGCGCCGTCGATCAGCTTCCAGCCTTGAGCAGCGTCTCCGTTGAGCTGGGTCAGGTGGGTGACGATCTCGGTGGCGGAGAGCG
>JBLIJY010000227.1:0-4610 GCA_047636095.1 Hydrogenophaga sp.
TACCTCTACCTGCGTGACGAGTACCACCATGCGCGCCGGCTGTTGCAGCGCGCGTTGGCCGACCTGCTGGCCAACCCGCCCTGCGCTCTGCCGCTGATCGAGCTGCGGCGCGGCGCTGGTGCCTACATCTGTGGCGAGGAGTCGGCCATGATCGAGAGCATCGAAGGCAAGCGCGGCGAACCGCGCCTTCGCCCGCCCTACATCGCCGAAAAGGGTTTGTTTGGCCGGCCCACGCTGCAACACAACGCCGAGACCTTGCTCTGGGTGCGCGAGATCGTGGAGCGGGGCGGCGACTGGTTTGCCGCGCAGGGCCGACACGGTCGCCAAGGCCTGCGCCGTTTCAGCGTCAGCGGCCGGGTGAAGCAGCCAGGCGTGAAGCTCGCGCCGGCCGGCATTACCGTGCGCGAGCTGATCGATGAGTTCTGCGGCGGCATGGCAGACGGCCACACGCTCTACGCCTACCTGCCCGGTGGCGCCAGTGGCGGTATCTTGCCGGCGCGGCTGGCCGATGTGCCGCTCGATTTCGACACCTTGCAGCCGCACGGCTGCTTCATCGGCTCTGCTGCGGTGGTGGTGCTCGGCCAGCGCGACAGCGCGCGCGAGGCCGCGCTGAACCAGATGCGCTTCTTTGCGCACGAGAGCTGCGGCCAGTGCACACCTTGCCGCGCCGGCACCGACAAGGCTGCGCGGCTGATGGACACCACGCGCTGGGACGTTGACACGTTGCAAGACCTGGCGAGCGTGATGGGCGATGCGTCGATCTGCGGCCTGGGCCAGGCGGCGCCCAATCCGCTGCGCTGCGTGATCGAATTCTTCCCGCACGAGATCGGTTTGCCGTCCCTGGAGATCGCGCCATGAATGCCCGCCTGCCCACCGCTGCCTGGCCCGATGGCGTTCGCCGCCACGGCACGCACACCCCCGCCAGCGGCGAAGCCACCGTCGCCTTCACGCTCGACGGCCAGCCTGCGCAGGCGCGTGAGGGCGAGTCCATCTTGCACGCAGCGCGCCGCCACGGCGTCGACATTCCCAACCTGTGCCACAGCGACGGCCTGCGGCCCGACGGCAACTGCCGCGCCTGCGTGGTCGAGGTAGCGGGCGAGCGGGTGTTGGCCGCGAGTTGCTGCCGCACCGTGACGCCCGGCATGGCGGTGAAAGCGCAAAGCGAGCGCGCCCTCAAAAGCCAGCGCCTGGTGCTGGAGTTGCTGGCGGCTGATGTGGCCGCGCCCGAGCAGGCGGGCGAGCTCAGCCAATGGCTGGCGCGCACCGGCGTGCGTGTGCGCCCGGCGCTCGCGGCGCTGCAGCGCGTGCAGCCCGCGCCCGACCTCAGCCACCCCGCCATGGCGGTGAACCTGGACGCCTGCATCCAGTGCACCCGCTGCGTGCGCGCGTGCCGCGAAGAGCAGGTGAACGACGTGATCGGCATGGCGCAGCGTGGCGCGCACACGCAGGTGGTGTTCGACCTCGGTGACCCCATGGGCACGAGCAGCTGCGTGGCCTGTGGCGAGTGTGTGCAGGCCTGCCCCACCGGCGCGCTCAGCGTGAAAGCGCCTGGCGCGGCGCGCGAAGCCAACGGCGCGCTTCGTGTGGACCGCGAGGTCGACAGCGTCTGCCCCTTTTGCGGCGTGGGTTGCCTGCTCACCTACCAAATACAGGACGCCAGCGACGACACACCCGAGCGCATCGTCGCGGTGCAGGGCCGCGACGGCCCCGCCAACGCCGCGAGGCTGTGTGTCAAAGGCCGTTTCGGTTTTGACTACGCGCACCACCCCGATCGACTCACGCGGCCGCTGATCCGCCGGCCCGGCGTGGCCAAAGATCCCGCGCACATCACCGCGCCGCCCGACTGGCGCGCGGTGTTCCGCGAGGCCAGCTGGGACGAAGCGCTGGCCTTCGCCGCCGACAGTTTGAGCAACCTGCGCGAGCAACACGGCCCCGGCGCGCTGGCGGGCTTTGGCTCGGCCAAGGGCAGCAACGAAGAGGCCTATTTGTTCCAGAAGCTGGTGCGCACCGCGTTCGGCACCAACAACGTCGACCACTGCACCCGCCTGTGCCACGCATCGAGCGTGGCCGCGTTGCTCGAAGGCGTGGGCTCGGGCGCGGTGAGCAACCCGGTGAGCGATGTCGAGCAGGCCGACTTCGTGCTCGTGATCGGCGCCAACCCCACCGCCAACCACCCGGTGGCTGCGACCTGGATGAAGAACGCCGCGCAGCGCGGTACCCGCATCGTGCTGGCCGATCCGCGGCGCACCGACCTCGCGCGCCACGCCTGGCGCACGTTGCAATTCCGCCCCGACACCGATGTCGCCTTGCTCAACGCACTGCTGCATGTGATCTTTGAAGAAGGGCTGGTCAATGCCGCCTTCGTGGCCGATCGGGTCGATCGGGTGGCCGCTGTGCGCGACATGGTGCAAAGCTTCAGCCCAGAGGCGATGGCGCCGGTCTGCGGCATCGATGCCGCCACGATCCGCGAAGTGGCGCGCGCTTACGCGACCAGCGAGCGCGCGATGATTTTGTGGGGCATGGGCGTGAGCCAGCATGTGCACGGCACCGACAACGTGCGCTGCCTGATCGCGCTGGCCTCGGTCACCGGCCAGATCGGCCGCCCGGGCACCGGTCTGCACCCGCTGCGCGGCCAGAACAACGTGCAGGGCGCCAGCGACGCTGGGCTGATTCCTTTCATGCTGCCCAACTACCAGCCGGTGAATCAGCCCGAGGTGAAGCGCTGGTTCGAAGACTTCTGGGGCGCGCCGCTGCCCACCACACCCGGCCTCACCGTGACCGAAATCCTGCGCGACGCCGCGCTGCCCGCCAACGACCCGGCGCGCATTCGCGGCCTGTACGTGATGGGCGAAAACCCCGCCATGAGCGATCCCGATCTGAACCACGCGCGCGCCGCGCTGGCCAGTCTGGACCAGCTGGTGGTGCAAGACATTTTCTTGACGGAGACCGCTTGGCTGGCCGATGTGGTGCTGCCCGCCACCGCCTGGCCCGAGAAGACCGGCAGCGTGACCAACACCGACCGAATGGTCCAGCTCGGCCGCCAGGCGATAGCCCCGCCGGGCGATGCGCGCGCCGATCTGTGGATCATTCAGCAGTTGGCCGAGCGGCTGGGCCGCGCCGACGGCCAGCCACTGGCCTGGGGCTACGACCAACCCGGCGCCGAGCACCACGGCGTGGCAGCGGTGTTTGACGAAATGCGCCAAGCCATGCACGCGGTGATAGGCGGTATTTCGTGGGCTCGGCTGCAGCGCGAAGGCAGCGTCACCTACCCCTGCCCGGCTGAAGATGCGCCGGGCGAACCGGTGGTGTTCATCAACCGCTTCCCCACGGCAGACGGCCGCGTGCGCTTGGTGCCCACCACTCTGATCACGGCAGATGAGCAGCCCGACGCCGACTACCCGCTGGTCCTCATCACCGGTCGCCAGCTCGAACACTGGCACACCGGCAGCATGACGCGCCGGGCCGGCGTGCTCGACGCGATCGAGCCCGCGCCCACCGCCTCGATGCACAGTGCCGATCTGGCTGCACTCGGCGTGGCCGCTGGTGATCGCCTGCGCGTGCAGTCAAGGCGAGGCGTGGTCGAGCTCACCGCCCGCGCAGACGACGGCATTCAGCGCGGCGTGGTCTTCATCCCGTTTGCCTATGTGGAAGCGGCGGCTAACCTGCTCACCAACGCCGCACTCGACCCCACGGGCAAGATTCCGGAGTTCAAGTACTGCGCGGTGCGGGTGGACGGGGTTGGGGCCCAGATCTCGATCTAGGCGCGGTGAGGGTGGGTGACTTGGCGTTCGCGGGGTAGTGCTGTCGGCCACATGCAGCCATTCTCGATGTCAAATCCGATGACCGTTTCAGGCATTTTTTTAGCCAGGCGCGCATTGAAGGGGGCTGCCTCAAACCGGATGTTTACCGGAACACCGGAGCTCGCCAATCCCTGCTATTCAAGACCTTGTAGCGTGGCGATCAAGGGGCATTTGACGTTGCCCCGCGCAGCACAACAGCGATCTACCAGATCGACCAAGGCCGTTTCAATGCGCTGAAGGTCGACCAGCTTCGCGCGCACATCTGTCAGCTTCAACTCTGCCTGCTTCCGAGCTTCGTTGCAGTGGGCGCCATCTTCCAAAGTCAGCAACTGCGCGATCTCATCCAGACTAAAGCCCAATCGCTGCGCTGACTTGATGAACCGAACCCGCCCCAAGTCTTGCTGGCCATATCGGCGCACGCTGCCAGGCATTCGTTCGGGCTCGTGCATAAGGCTTTTGCGCTGGTAAAAGCGGATGGTTTCAACACCGACCTGCGCCTGGATGGCGAGAGCGCCGAGGGTCAGATTTTTGGAAGATGGGTGCATGGCGCTTGACTCCGTACCTAAGTACGGAAGTATCCTGCAGCCATGAGTACCATGCAAACCAAGACAGTTATCGACAGGTCGGGGCTGCGCAGTCTGATGGCTGGCGGGCTTGCCGCGCTCCTGGCGTCCACTTGTTGCCTGGGGCCGCTGGTTTTGATTGCGCTGGGATTTTCGGGTGCTTGGATCAGCAATCTCGCCGTTCTGCAGCCCTATCAACCGATCTTCATCGGGGCGGCATTGGTCGCATTGTTCATGGCTGGGAAGC
>JBLIJY010000228.1:0-4603 GCA_047636095.1 Hydrogenophaga sp.
GCGCCCGAGCGCCGCGGTGCGCCAGGCCCGCAGTCGGTCACCGTGCCAGTCACCAGCTGGGTGCTGGGACATGACGGCCCTGGCTTCGTGTTCGACAACGAGCACCGCGCACACACCGTGCCTGTGCCGGCGTTCGAGATCGACACCGAGGCAGTGCGCTGGGCGCGTTTCCTTCCCTTCGTCGAGCAAGGTGGCTACCGTGAACGTGCATTCTGGAGCGAGGCTGGCTGGCGCTGGCTGACACAGACCGGTGCCACTGCGCCACGCCACCTGCGTCACAGCGCCGAGGGCTGGCAGCAGCATCGCTGGGGCACTTGGCAGCCGCTGGACCCGCAAGGCGCCGCCTGCCACCTCACTGCATTCGAGGCCCAGGCCTGGTGCGCCTGGGCTGGCCGGCGCCTGCCGAGCGAGGCCGAATGGGAATGTGCCGCCCACACCGCGCCCCACTGGTCCTGGGGCGAGGTGTGGGAATGGACCGCCAGCCCGTTTGCGCCTTTCCCTGGCTTCGTGGCCCACCCTTACGTGGACTATTCGCGGCCCTGGTTCGACGGCCGACCGGTGTTGAAGGGTGCGAGTGCGGCGACCGTGCCCCGCATGCGCCACCTGAAGTACCGCAATTACTTCACACCAGAACGCAACGATGTGCTGGCGGGCTTTCGCAGCGCAGCCTCTCTTCGCTGATCAGGGCAGGAGCGACAGCGCGTGCATGTAGCGCTCGCTCACCATCAATTCGTCCCAGGCCATGGCGGTGCTGCCGGGCAGCAGCGCTCGACGGCGCGCGTCGCTGGCTGGGTTGGGTTGCCAGCGGCGCTCGATCACCGCGCGCGATAGGCCGTCGATCACGGCATCGAGTGGCTCGCCGCCGTCCACCAGCGACTGGTTGCACAGCACGGCGAGATCGGCGCCAGCGGTGAGCGCGGCCAGCGCGGCCTCGGTGAAACCCACCCGCTCGCCGTCCAGGAAACACGCCGCTTCCATGCTGAGATCGTCGCTGAAGATGGCGCCGGTGAAGCCCAGGCGGTGGCGCAGGATGTCTTGCAGCCAGCGGACCGAGAAACCGGCCGGTCGGCGGTCGACCTTGGGATAAATCACGTGCGCGGGCATCACCGCGTCCAGGCTGCTGGAGAGCCAGCCGTAGGGCGCAGCGTCCTCAGCCAAGATGGCGGTGAGGCTGCGGCGATCCACCGGAATCGCCAGGTGCGAGTCGGCCTTGACGAAGCCGTGGCCGGGAAAATGCTTGCCGCAGTTGCCCATGCCGCTTTGCTTGAGCCCCAGCATCAGCGCCTGCGCCAGCAGCGTGACCACCCGCGCGTCACGCCCCAGCGCGCGGTCGCCAATCACCGAACTGCCGCCGTGGTCCAAATCGAGCACCGGGGTGAAACTCAGGTCCACGCCGCAAGCCCGCAGCTCGGCGCCCAGCACATAACCCACCGCCGTGGCCGCGTTGGTGGCGCGCAGGGCCGACGCACCCGCCGGCTCGCGCTTTTTCTCGGGTTCCATCCACAAGGCGCCCAGCGCGGCCATCGCCGGCAAATGGGTGAAGCCATCGGTGCGAAAACGCTGCACGCGCCCGCCTTCGTGGTCCACCGCAATCAGCAAATCGGCGCGCACCGCCTTGATCTGGCCACACAGGCGCGTGAGCTGCGCTCGGTCCTGCCAGTTGCGGCCAAACAAGATGACGCCGCCCACCAACGGGTGTGCCAGGCGTTGCTGGTCGTCTGCCGTGAGCGAGAGCCCGGCAACATCAATGATCAAAGGGGCGGGGTAGTTCATGTTGTGCTCAGTTCAGTTGCGTTCGACCACCACGAAGCTGGCCGCATAGTCGGTCTCGTCGGTTACGCTCACGTGCGCACGCAAGCCCTGCGCCTCGAACCAGGTCTTGAGTTCTCCGTGCAGCACGATGTGGGGCATGCCGCTGGGGTAGTTGAGAATTTCACAGCGCTGCCAGCTCATGGGCATGCGCATACCCAAGCCGATGGCTTTGGAAAACGCTTCCTTGGCTGAGAAGCGCGTTGCCAGGTAGCGCACACCGCGCTGCGGCCAGCGCGCGCCGCGCTGCTGCCACACGGCCAGCTCGGCGTCACCCAGTACCTTGTGCACAAAGCGATCGCCCTGGCGGGCGAGCGTGGCTTCAATGCGGCGGATGTCGCAGACGTCGGTGCCGATGCCGAAAATCATGGGCGCCTGGTTCGTGTGGATCGCTGCACACAGCGTATCTGCCTGGGCTGCACTTCAACCCCCCCCCGCGCGAGTCGGGCAGTGAAGGAATGCTTCAGGCATGCGCTTGGTCAATGCAGTGGTTGTAGTGGGTCACCGTGGTGGCGTACCCCAGTTCGAGTGCGTCGGCGATCAGCGCATGGCCGATCGACACCTCGCTCACGCCGGGCACGGTGCGCAAAAACTCGGTGAGGTTGTCGCGGTTCAGGTCGTGCCCGGCGTTTACCCCCAGTCCGGCATTGAGCGCCGCCTGGGCCGCTGCTGCAAACCGGCGCAATTGCTCCGTGCGATTCGCTGGCGCGTTCCAGGCAGCGGCGTAGGGTTCGGTGTACAGCTCGACCCGGTCCGCACCCACCGCTTTTGCCCCGGACATGGCCGCAACATCGGCGTCCATGAACAAGCTCACCCGCGCACCCAGCGCCTGCGCTTGCGCCACCAACGGCTGCAGCCGCGCGGCGTCGTCGGGAAAGCGCCAGCCGTGGTCGCTGGTGAACTGGCCTTCGCTGTCGGGCACAAAGGTGAGCTGGTGCAGCGGCAGGCCCCGGGCATGCACCTCACCGGCGATGCCCATCAGGTTTTGAAACGGATTGCCTTCGATGTTGAACTCGCGATCGGGCCAGGCCTGCATCAGCGCGGCCAGCTCGAACACGTCGTGCAGGCGGATGTGGCGCTCGTCGGGTCGCGGGTGGATGGTGATGCCGCGTGCACCGGCTTGCAGGCACAGCGTGGCCGCTCGCAGCACCGAGGGAATGCCCAGGTGGCGCGTGTTGCGCACCAGGGCCACTTTGTTGAGGTTGACCGAAAGGGCGGTGCGTTGGGCGTGAGCGGTGGACATGGTCAAAGCGGGGTGGTGGTTGCGCCCTCGGTCTCGGGCAGTCGGCGCATGGCCTGGATGTCGAGCATCAGCTGGCGGGTCTGGAACACCCGCACACCACAATGGTAGTGCAGCACCGCGCGCAGCTGCGCGCGCAGGGCCAGCAGTGCAGGCGCGCAGGCGCGCATCGTGGCCAGCAGGGCACTGTCCGATTGCATCGCGGTGTGCAAGGCCAGCCACTGCGCGCCACTCAGGCTGTGCGCATCGTCGTCATGGGTCAGCCGCAGGCCGCTTTCGGGCGCAAGCACATACAGCGCTTGCTGATCGAGCGGCGCCAGCGAGCTGCCTTCGTGCGCCAGATCAGAGAGAAAACCCACATCGCGCAACAACAGCAACTCGAACGCACGCAGCACCAGCGCTTGCACCTCGGCGCGCTCGGCCAGCAACGCCACCGCCAACGCATAGTGGTCAAACAGGCTCGGATGCGGATCGTCGCGCGCCAGCAGGCGCATCAGCAGCTCGTTGAGGTAGCTGCCCGAGAGCAGCGCCTCGCCCGTGGGCATCACATGCCCGCCCTGCCACTGGGCCGACTTGAGCGTGCGCACCTCGGCGTCCCCGCCCCAGCTCAGCAGCAAAGGCTGTAGCGGCAACAGCACTGGGCGGAACTGCGAAGTCGGCCGCTTGACGCCCTTGGCCACAATCGCCATCCGCCCCACGCGCCGGGTGAAGGTTTCCAGAATCAGGCTCGACTCGCTCCAGTCGTAGCGGTGCAGCACAAAGGCCGGCTCTTCCGCGCTGCGGCGCGTGACCATGTTCACTCGTAACCGAAAGAGCGCACGCGCGCATCGTCGTCCGCCCAGCCCGAGCGCACCTTCACCCACAGCTCCAGAAACACCTTGCAGTCCCAGAGCCTTTCCAGCTCCTGGCGGGCCTCGGTGCCGATGCGCTTGAGCTTCTCGCCCTTGTCACCGATCACCATGCCCTTGTGGCCGTCGCGCTCGACGATGATGGTCACCGCGATGCGCCTGAGCGTTCCCTCCAGCTCGAACTTGTCGATCACCACGGTGGAGGTGTAGGGCAGCTCGTCACCGGTCAGGCGAAACAGCTTCTCGCGCACCATCTCGGCGGCCATGAAGCGCTCGCTGCGGTCGGTGAGTTCTTCTGGCGCGTGCATCCAGGGCTGTTGCGGCAGAAAGGGCTCGCAGATGGCGAACAGGCGAGCAATATCGCGCTGGTTCTTGGCCGACATCGGCACGTATTCGGTGAACGGGTGGCGCTCCTGCATGCTGCGCAGCCAAGGCGCGAGCTCGCCGCGCCGGTGCACCAGATCGAATTTGTTGGCCACCAAAATCACCGGAATGTTGCTCGGCAGCAGTTCGAGCACCTTGGCATCGGCCTGGTTGAATTTCCCGGCCTCCACCACGAACAGCACCAGATCGACGTCGGCCACCGCGCCGATCACGGTCTTGTTGAGTGCGCGGTTGAGCGCGTTGCCGTGCCGGGTCTGAAAGCCCGGCGTGTCGACAAACACAAACTGGCTCACCCCCGCCGTGCGGTAGCCCGTGATGCGGT
>JBLIJY010000229.1:0-4569 GCA_047636095.1 Hydrogenophaga sp.
TGACCACGACCGACGGCTGTCGCTGCACAGCCGACGAACAGGTCCGCATAGCGAAGGACGACAACGGGTCGCAAGCGCCAGTTCACCTGGCATGAGCAGTCGTTCCGGTGGGCTCGTCTGGCTGGCCTCCATCGGCCTGCGGTGAACCGTTCGCTCACACTTTATTGTCCGTGCACAGCAGATGGCACGCCCCCGCGCCAGCTTCGCCGTCCCCCCGGGGGGCGGTACTGGAAGAACCCGTTCCTCGGGGCCCTGGGTTGAACGCCCCCTCGGGTCTGGGGCTATGACGCTCTGGGTTTGACTAGTGCTGCGGCTTGCTTGGCCTGTTGCCGGGCGCGCGCCACATCGGCGTCAAACACCAGCGCCACGCCCATGCGGCGTTTCACAAAACTCTCGGGTTTGCCGAACAGGCGGATGTCGCTGTTGGGCACGCGCAGCGCCTCGTCCACGCCGTCAAACACGATGCCGGTGGCGTCCACGCCGCCGTAGATCACCGCACTGGCGCCTGGGCTCTTGAGCGCGGTGTTCACTGGCAGACCGAGGATGGCGCGCGCGTGCAGCTCGAATTCGTTCTGCCACTGCGTGATCATGGTGACCATGCCGGTGTCGTGCGGGCGCGGGCTAACCTCGCTGAACCAGACCTGGTCGCCTTTGACGAACAGCTCCACGCCAAACAGCCCCAGCCCGGCCGGCTTTCCATCCAGGCCCAGCCCCAGGTTGTCGGTCACCGCCTGGGCCACGCGGCGCGACTCGGCCAGCGCGGCGGGCGCCATGCGGTGCGGCTGCCAGCTTTCCACATAGTCACCATTCACCTGCACATGGCCGATCGGCTCGCAGAAATGGGTCTCGATTTGGCCATCAGCGCCCAACGCGCGCACCGTGAGCAGCGTGATCTCGTAGTCGAAGTCGATGAAACCTTCGACGATCACGCGCCCGGGCCCTACCCGCCCGCCCGCCATCGCGTGGTCCCAGGCCGTCTGCACATCGGCCGGGCCATCAATCTTGCTCTGGCCTTTGCCGGATGAACTCATCACGGGCTTGACGACGCAGGGGTAGCCAATCCCTTCGTCAATCGCCGCCTGCAACTCGGCCAGCGAGTCGCAGAAGCGGTACGGACTGGTGGGCAGCCCCAGCGTTTCGGCTGCCAGGCGGCGGATGCCTTCGCGGTCCATCGTCAGGCGCGCGGCGCGCGCGGTGGGGATCACCCGCACCACGCCCGCCGCTTCAAGCTCTTCCAGCATGGGCGTGGCGATCGCCTCGATCTCGGGCACCACCAGATGCGGCCGCTCGGCCTCGATCAGCGCTTTCAGTTGCGCCGGGTCGCTCATGGTGATGGTGCGCGCGTGGTGCGCCACCTGCTGGCCCGGGGCGTGGTCGTAGCGGTCGACCGCGATGGTCTCCACGCCCAGGCGCTGCAAGGCAATCAGCACCTCTTTGCCCAGTTCGCCGCTGCCCAGCAGCATGACACGGGTGGCCGAAGGAGAAAGCGGGGTTCCGAGGGTGGTCATATCAAATGGTCAAAGTGGAATGAAAAGCTCGCCCATCGCCTCGCCCAGGCGCACCGGTTGGCTGGGCGCCCACTGCGGGTTGAAGGCAATCGTGTCTTGCGGCCAGAGCATGACCACGGTGGAGCCGAGCAGAAAGCTGCCCATTTCCTGCCCGCGCTCGAAGCGCAGTGCTTTGTCGTCGTAGGTCCATTCGCGCAAATGGCCGGGGCGCGGCGGGTTCACCACGCCATGCCACACGGTGGACATGCTGCCCACGATGGTGGCGCCCACCAGCACCAGCACAAACGGGCGCAACGTGCCATCCGCCCCATGCGGCGCGTCAAACTCACACACCACCCGCTCGTTGCGCGCGAACAGCCCCGGCACACCCTGAGCGGTGACCGGATTCACCGAAAACAGATCGCCCGGCACATGGATCATGCGGCGCAGCCTGGCAGCGGTCGGCATGTGGATGCGGTGGTAATCCTTGGGGCTGAGGTAAATGGTGGCGAAGTCGCCGTCCTGGAACTGGGCGGCCAGTGCCGCGTCGCCGCCCACCAGCGTTTGGGTGCTGTAGCGATGGCCTTTGGCCTGAAAAATCTGGTCTCGTTCAATACGGCCCAACTGGCTGATCGCGCCATCGACCGGGCAGACAAAAGCCGCTGGCGCCAACGGACGTGCGCTGGGCTTGAGCGCACGGGTGAAAAAGGCGTTGAAGCTTTTGTAAGCCACCGGGTCGGTCTGCACCGCCTCGGCCATGTTCACGCCATAGCGGCACACGAACCAGCGAATGATGGCGTGCGTGATGCCACCCCATTCGGACCGCGCCACGAAGCCGGCAAAGCGGGTGAGCGCCTGCTTGGGCAGCAGGTACTGGAGGAGAACAGAGAACGAAGTGGCCACAGCAAAGGGGGTTTTCTGGCAAGAGGAAGTCCGAGCATGGGGCCCGAGCACGGGTTTGGCCGGATTGTAGGCGGCCGCTCTTTCACGGCGGCCAACCCGGCCTGTGCCTCGCGGGCACAATGCCTCCCATGACCGAACCGCTGTTTGTTTGCCACAACCTTGTCAAGCGCTACGGCGCCACCACCGTGGTCGACGACTTGTCGTTTTCCATCGCGCCAGGCGAATGCCTGGGCGTGATCGGGCCCAACGGCGCGGGCAAGACCACCACCATCCGCATGTGTCTGGGCCTGACCGCGCCCGATGCCGGCAGCATCACCGCGTTTGGGCTGCCAATGCCGCGCGATGCGCTGGCGATCAAGGCGCAGCTCGGCGTGGTGAGCCAGATGGACACGCTGGACCCAGATTTTTCCTGTGCGGAAAACCTGTTGGTGTACGGGCGCTATTTCGGCATGAGCACCGCCGACATTACGCCGCGCATTCCGCAATTGCTCGATTTCGCCGCACTGGCTCACAAAGCCAACGCCAAGCCGGGCGAGCTCTCGGGCGGCATGAAGCGGCGCCTGTCGCTGGCACGCGCCCTGGTCAACAACCCGCGCCTGCTGCTGCTCGACGAGCCCACCACCGGCCTGGACCCGCAGGCGCGCCACCTCATGTGGCAGCGGTTGCAAGCACTGCTGCAACAGGGCAAAAGCATCTTGCTCACCACCCATTTCATGGACGAGGCCGAGCGCTTGTGTTCGCGCCTGCTGGTGCTGGACCACGGCCGCAAAATCGCCGAAGGTCGGCCGCGCGAGCTGATCGCCCAGCATTTGGAACCCGACGTGGTGGAGGTGTATGGCAACGGCGCGCTCGCACTGGCCCGCGATGAGGAACACGCAGCGCTGCGCGCACTCGCAGCGCGGGTCGAGGTCAGCGGCGAGACGGTGTTTTTCTACACCGCCCAGGCCCTGCCCTTGCTCTCGGCGCTGAGCGCGCACCACGAGCTGCGCACCCTGCACCGGCCAGCGAATCTGGAAGATTTGTTCTTGAAGCTGACCGGCCGCCAGATCAGAGAAGACGGATGACGACATGAATACATCGACTGCGAACCTCAATCCCTCTCTCTGGTCCGCACCGCAGCTCTCCATGCGCTGGTGGCCGGTGTTTTTGCGCAACTTCCTCGTGTGGAAAAAGCTCGCCATTCCCAGCCTGGTGGGCAACATCGCCGAGCCGCTGATGTGGCTGGTGGCGTTTGGCTACGGCATGGGCGCGCTGGTGGGCCAGGTGAACATGGCCACACCGCAGGGCACGGTGGCAGTGCCTTACATCCTGTTCCTGGCCAGCGGCAGCATCTGCATGAGCGCGATGAACGCGGCCAGCTTCGAGGCGCTGTACTCGGCGTTTTCGCGCATGCACGTGCAAAAAACCTGGGACGGCATCCTGAACGCGCCGGTGAGCCTGGACGACGTGGTGCTGGCCGAGATGCTTTGGGCCGCCTTCAAGGCGCTGTTTGCCGTGATCGCCATCATGGGCGTGATGCTTGCCTTGGGCATCAGCCACTCGCCCAAGCTGCTGCTGGCGATTCCGATTTTGCTGGGTGCGGGCATCACGTTTTCCTGTATCGCGCTGGTGTTCAACGCCCTGGCCAAAGGCTACGACTTTTTCACCTACTACTTCACGCTGTTTCTCACGCCCATGATGTTCCTCTCGGGCGTTTTCTTCCCGCGTGAACAGCTGCCTGAGGTCGTGCGCCACCTCTCGGACTGGCTGCCGCTGACCAACGCGGTGGAGCTGGTGCGCCCACTGTTCATGGATCAGTGGCCCGAGCGGGCGTGGCTGCATGGGCTGGTGCTGCTGGTGTACGCAGCCGGCTCATTCTGGGTGGCGTTGGCGCTGACGAGAAGGCGCTTTGCCAAGTGACCTCAAACGCCCCGCCGGGGAGCACCGCACACGAGCCAGTCACCAGAGTCCAGCCATGACCCTGAACGGTCTGCACCAGAAATACGACCTGACTCCCGTTATCAACGCGGCAGGCACCTACACGCCGCTGGGCGTTTCGCGTTCCAGCGAATTCGTCGCGCAGCGCACAGCCCAGGCGCTGCGGGCGTTCTTCGAGCGTTTCCGCCTGCAGGAGGTCGGCATTGGGCGGGGTATGAAGCCGTCGAAGGAGGCCATCGTGGAAGAGCGCTTGGGGCAAGAC
>JBLIJY010000230.1:0-4564 GCA_047636095.1 Hydrogenophaga sp.
TCGGTGGACTGAGGTGTCTGGTTCAAGGGCGCAGCGGAGCCGCCTTTGCCGGGGCGCCAACGCCGCCCCTTCGAGGGGTCGCGCGAAGCGCGGCGGGTGGGCTAGAAATAGCCTTCCTTCTTGCGCTTCTCCATCGAAGCGTCCGACGTTTTGTCGTCCATGCGGGTGGCGCCGCGCTCGCTCACCTCGGCGGCCAGGGTTTCGATCACGATCTCGGCGGGTGTGGCGGCGGTACTTTCTACCGGGCAGGTGCAGGTGATGTCGCCCACGGTGCGAAAACGCACCTCGCGCAGCTGCACCGTCTCACCGTCTCTGGGCAGCGTCAGTTCGGTCACCGGCACCAAGAGGCCGCGACGCTCCACCACCGCGCGCGGGTGGGCGTAATACAGCGAAGGCAGCGCGATCTGCTCGCGCTCGATGTACTGCCACACGTCGAGTTCGGTCCAGTTGCTGATGGGGAACACGCGAAAGTGCTCGCCGCTCGCCAGGCGCGTGTTGAACAGGGTCCAGAGCTCGGGGCGTTGTGCCTTGGGTTGCCACTGCCCGAAGCCGTCGCGGTGCGAAAAAATACGCTCTTTGGCGCGCGCCTTTTCTTCATCGCGCCGCGCGCCGCCGATCAGCGCATCGAAGCGAAACTCCTCGATCGCCTCCAGCAAGGTGACCGACTGGTGCACGTTGCGGCTCTCGCCCACATGGGCCAGGCGCACTGTGCCGCGCCGCATGGAGTCCTCCACATGGCGCACGATCAGCTCGGCTTGCAGCTCAGCGGCGCGCTGATCACGGAAATTGGTCACCTCAGGGAAGTTGTGACCGGTGTCGATCATCAGCAGCGGGAAAGGAAGCCGACCGATACCGAAGGCCTTTTCGGCGCAGCGGAGCATCACCAGCGAGTCTTTGCCGCCCGAGAACAGCAGGGCGGGGCGCTCAAAGGCAGCCGCCACCTCGCGCAGGATGAAGATGGTTTCCTCTTCCAGCGCGTCGAGTTGGGCGTTGCTCAGGGGCAGCGCGTCGGACGGTGCGAGAAATGCGGTTTCGGTGCGGGCGTTCATGGTGCTGTGGCTGGGGTTCGGTTGGAGGCGGGTGGAAGTGCCGAGGTGGATGGCACATGCAGGCCGCACTCCCGGATGGCGCTGTCTTCCCACCACCAACGGCCAGCGCGGAAGTCTTCGCCCACCGCGATGGCGCGTGTGCAGGGCGCACAACCGATGCTGGGATAAAACTGGTCGTGTAAGGCGTTGTAGGGCAGCTGGTGCTGGGCGATGAAGTGCCACACGTCGCCCCACGTCCAGTCCACCAGCGGGCTGATCTTCAGACGCTCTGCGTCTTGCACCCATTCGGCCACCTCGGCGCGGGCGCTCGATTGCTCACGCCGCAGGCCGGTGATCCAGCCGTCTTTGCCAGCCAGTGCGCGCGCCAGTGGCTCCATCTTGCGCAGATCGCAGCAGCGCTTGCGCAGCGCCACGCTGTCAAACATGGCGTCCTCGCCGTGCTGCTGCACAAACTGCACCACCGCCTCGCTCCTGGGCCGGTGCACCTCCACGCTGCGCTGGTAGCGCCGCTCGATCTGGGCAATCAGGGCCAGTGTCTCGGCGTGCAACTTACCGGTATCGAGCACAAAAATGCCAGCGTCGATGCCGGCGAGGTGGATCAGGTGGGTGACCACCATGTCTTCGGCGCCCAGGCTGGAGGCCTGGGTGAGCGCCTGGAGTTGAGCGCCCACGCGCTGCAGCAGCGCGAGGCTGTGGGCCACCTTAGCCGCGTGATCAGGAGAAGGTCGGTTGTAGAGGTCGATGGCGCTCACGGGCGTGCCTGGCAGTCAAGAAGTGGGGGCATTGGAGGCCGGGACAGCGAAGCGGGGGCCGCTCTTCACGTCGCCCTGGTAGAACGCGGGGTAGCGTGCCAGCTGCCGCTCGCCGTTTTCCCGGCTCTGGTCGGCGCGCAGCACCGCCTGGCTGAAGCCGCTGCGCTGCATCTGCTGCAGCTGGTCGATCAGCACGTCGCCCGTCGCGCGGATCTCGCCGGCGAAGCCCAACCGGCGACGCAACAAAAAGGCCTGGCTGAAGGCGCGGCCGTCGCTGAACAGCGGAAAGTGCAGCACCACGGTGTGGATGTCGGTCAAATCGGCCAGCGTGGGATCGGCGTCGTTGGCCAACACGAGCGTGTTTGTACCGCCTTCGGGCGAAAGAGCCGCAGGGGAGAGGAGGCTTAAGGCGTTGGTCATGTGGATCACGCGGTGGCCGGTGTGCGGGCGGTTACCACGCGCACCGCGTTCGCGGCCTGTTTGAAGGGGTCTAGGCCGACGCGCTGCAGCGTGGCGATGAAAGTTTCTCGCTCGGCCCGCTGCAGTCGGTAGGTGTCGAGCAGGGCCTCGACCACGTCAGCCACCTCCGCAGCGGCAAACGACGGTCCGATGACTTTCCCGGGCACGGCCTCGCCAGACAGCCGGGTGCCGTCCGAACCACCCAGCGTCACCTGGTACCACTCCTGACCGTCCTTGTCGACGCCGAGCACGCCGATGTGGCCGCTGTGGTGATGGCCGCAGGAGTTGATGCAGCCGCTGATGTGCAGATCGATCTCGCCTAGGTCGTGCAGCTCGTCAAGGTCCTGGTAACGCGCGATCAGCGCTTGCGCGATCGGCAGCGAGCGGGCATTGGCCAGATCGCAGAAATCGCCGCCGGGGCAGGCGATCATGTCGGTCAGCAGGCCGATGTTGGGCCGTGCCAGGCCCAGGCGGCGGGCCTCTCGCCACAGTTCGGGCAGTTGGTCGCAGCGCACCCAGGGCAACAGCAGGTTCTGCTCGTGGGTCACGCGGGCCTCGCCAGCCGAAAACTGGTCGGCGAGTTCGGCCGCTCGTTCCAGCTGGTCGGCGCTGGCGTCGCCGGGCGCTGAGCCCAGCCGCTTGAACGACAGCGTGACCGCGCGCAGGTCGGGGTTCTGGTGTGGCCTGACGTTCTGTGTGAGCCAGCGGCTGAACTCCATGTCGTCCTCGGCAGCGGCTTTCAGGATGTGAGCGATCTTGGCGTCGGCGCTTTTGCGGTCGCAGTTGAGTGTGGGCGGCACAAAAGACGCGCTCACCCGGTCGAGCTCGGCCTGGGTGATGGTGTGGGGCGCGCCATCTTGTTCGACGATGGCGCGGTACTCGGCCTCGACCTGATCGACAAACACCTGGCCTTCGGCCTTGACCAGAATCTTGATGCGCGCCTTGTACTTGTTGTCACGCCGGCCAAAGCGGTTGTAGGCGCGCACCACCGCTTCGAGGTAGTTCAGGATCTGGTGCCAGGGCAGGAATTCGCGCACCACGCTGCCAATCAGGGGTGTGCGGCCCATGCCGCCGCCCACGCGGACCTGAAAGCCCAGGTCGCCATCCACATTGCGCAGCAACCGCAGGCCCACGTCGTGCCAGGCGGTCGCGGCGCGGTCTTCGCGGGCGCCAGTGATCGCGATCTTGAACTTGCGCGGCAGAAAGGCGAATTCGGGATGCAGGGTGCTCCATTGCCGCAGGATCTCCGCAAAGGGGCGCGGATCGGCCACCTCATCCACGGCGATGCCCGCCAGCGCGTCGCTGGTGATGTTGCGGATGCAGTTGCCGCTGGTCTGGATGCCGTGCATGTTGACGCTGGCCAGCAGATCCATCACATCGGCCGAGCGGTGCAGAGGAATCCAGTTGAACTGCAGGTTCTGGCGGGTGGTGAAGTGGGCGCAGCGGTCGGGCAGCGAGCTCAGGTCGGCCAGGCCCACCACCGCATTCGACGTGTCGTGCACTTCTTTGTGGTCAAACTCGCGGGCGATGCGCGCCAACACGCGCAACTGGTCGCTGGAGATCTCGCCGTAGGGCACCGCCACCCGCAGCATGGGTGCAAAGCGTTGCAAATACCAGCCGTTTTGTAGCCGCAGCGGCTTGAACTCGTCTTCCGGCAAGCGGCCGTCTAGGCGGCGCTGGAGCTGGTCGCGGTATTGTGCTGCGCGCTGGCGCACGAACTGGCGGTCGAAATCGGTGTATTGGTACATAAGGGAATAACCATCAGAGGGTGATCAGCCTGGTGCCGGCGTAGGCCAGCAGCAGCGAGAGCAGGGAGCGCACCAATCGCTCTGGCGTGTGGCGCATGAGGCGGGTGCCCAGCCAGATGCCAGGCAGCGAACCCGCGAGAAGTTTGCCCAGCAGAGGCCAATCCACCGACCCCAGGCTGGCATGACCCAGGCCAGCCACCAGGGTCAGCGGCACCGCGTAGGCGATGTCGGCCGCCACGATGCGGGGCAGCGGCAGCAGGGGATACAGCAGCAACAGCACCGAGACCCCGATAGCGCCAGCACCCACCGAAGTCAGCGTGACCAGGGCACCAATGACCACACCGAACAGCACCGGCAAGCTCCAGTGGCGTGGTCGGCTGGCGGCGTCCAGCTCGGCGTCGTTCAGGCTGCGGGGCAGGTGCGCGCCACGCGCCGCCTTGTAGAGCATGGCGGCCGCAGTGAGCAGCAACGCCACGCCCAGGGTCTGGGTCATCAAGGACTGCACCGCCTCGCTCGCCGGCCCCATCCAGCGCAACACCAGCAGCGTGGCCACCGA
>JBLIJY010000231.1:0-4558 GCA_047636095.1 Hydrogenophaga sp.
CGGGCGCTGAGCAATTCCACCGGCGCCAGCTGGCCGGCGCCTGCGGCCTCTGCCTGGGTGACGGCGCTGCGCGCACTGGTCAGCGCCGCCACTGGCGGCGGGGGTGTGCTGGCGCAGGCCACCAAACTAAGGGCCAAGGCCAGCACGCTGGCGGCGGCCAGCGTACGGGGCAGGCGGCACGGGGTTGCGACGGTCGTGTTGTTGTTGTGGCGCATGAAAAAGCTCCGTTGAAAGAAAAAAAGAAGGGTTCGCCCACAGCGCGACGAACCAGAAAACCGGGCACGCCTGCCAGCGGCGCTCAGCAGGCCTGGGTGTCAGGTGCCAGATGCTGCATTGGCGGGTGGTGCGCTGGGGGGCGCCTGCAACTTGAGGTCGGCCAGCAAACCACTGAAGGCCTGTTGGTTGTCCGAGGCGTTGCGCATCGGCTTGTCGAGCATTTCGGTGATACCGCTCAGACCCGCCTCGTCGGCCTTCATGTAGAGCTGGCCGGCCTTTTCCGCAATGGAGCGGTAGGCGTTGTCGATGTCGGTGACGCGGCGAATCAGGTCTTCGTACACCTCGGGCGAGGTGGGTACGGCGTCGATCATGGGCTGGGTGGGTGTGGTCATGGGGTTTCCTTGGTGGTGTCGGGGGGTGTTTGGGTTGGCTGGCTCAAGGCCATCACGGCAGCAAGACCTGCGGGGCGTGCGAGTCGTTCAGCTTGGTGATGCGCTCGTTGAGCAGGCGAAATTCGCTCCTCACCAGGTGTTGCAGTGCCTCCAGGCGCGAGGCTTCGGTGCGGTCGGCCACTTCGCGGGCCGCGCGCAACTCCTGCTGCAGGCGGCGCGCCTCCATCAGCGCGCCAATGCGGCTGTACAGCGTGGCCAGGAAAAACAGCACGGCCAGCGCCGCAGTGAGGCCCAGCAGGATCACACCGGTGGGTGCCTGCACCTGGGCCACGAGCAGGTTGATCGTGGTCACAGCGCTCAGAACCGACCAGTTCAGCGCGGCAAACACCAGGATCAGGGCCACGATGGCCCAGGCGCTCCAGTGCGTGAATCGTTCCATGGGGTGCTCCTTTTCGGTTTTTTGAATCAATAAACGCCATGTTAGGTTTTCAGGTTTGATAATCAAAGTTCATTTATGTCAATTTAGTTTTTCAAAAATGCAAACTGCTGACCCCGACAACCTGGACCGATCGCTCGCCGCCGAGACCCAGCGGCTGCGCACCCGCCTGGCCTGGAGCGACTTTCAACTGGTGCTGGTGGTGGCAGAAATTGGCCAGCTGTCCCGCGCCTGCGAGGTGCTGGCCATGTCGCATGTCACGCTGCTGCGCAAGCTCGCGGGAATAGAGACGCGGCTCAAGGTGCGGCTGTTTGACCGCGTGCGCGGCCATTGCCAGCCCACCGCAGCCGGCGCCGAGCTGGTGGAGGCGGCGCAGGTGATGGCGCCGCTGGCACAAGACGCCGAGCTGCGGGTGATGGGGCAAGACCTGCGGCCCAGTGGCCATGTGCGGGTGACGGCGGCGGGCATTCTGGTGAGCCAGTTGCTGCTGCCGGTGTTGCGCCAGTTTGCGCAGGCGTTTCCCGATGTCACGCTGGAATTCACCGCCTCGCGCGACCACCACAGCCTGGCCCGGCGCGAGGCCGATGTGGCGCTGCGCGTGAGCGACAGCGTGCCCGACTGGCTGATCGGCCGCGAGCTCGGCCAGGTCGATTTCGCCGTGTTCGGCCTGCGGCGCGGCGCCAAGCCGAAACCGCTGCAGCCGCTGGCACGGCTGCTGGAACAAAAAAACTGGATCGCTTTCGAGCGCGACGCGCGCGATCTGAAGTTCGACCGCTGGCTGGCCGACAACCTGCCCGAGCGCTCGGTGGTGATTCGCGCCGATGGCTTCGACCAGGCGCTGGCCATGGTGCGCGCCGGGCTGGGGGTTGCGCTGCTGCCGGCGTTTGTGGCTCACAGCTGCCCCGACATCGAGCCGTTGTCGGCCGAGATTCGCGCCCTGCGCACCCCGCTGTGGCTCATCACCCACAAAGACCTGCGCGACACCATGCGCGTGAAGGTGCTGATGCAGGCCGTGGGCCCAGCGCTGGCCCACGCGCTCAAGGAAGCCACGGCGGTTTGACCGGCCGACAGGCTGCGACCACGCAAACGACCCCAAGCCACTGCATGATGGCGACGCTGGCGCTGCGTCTGGCGCGACACCCAGCGCCCACCGCAAGCGCTACCCTGCACGGTTCTCCAGGCGCCCGCCATCACCACGCCCGCCCAGCGGGCCCCACACCAATTGCCCCACGCCGTGACTGCCCCCAAAGCCGCGCCCGCCCCCGCGAACCCACTCCCGAACACCGCCGCGCCGCCATCCCAGGCCGCGCTGTGGGCCATGCTGCTGGCGCTGCTATCGGCCTTTGCGCTCAGCCAGGCCTACCGCACCGTCACCGCCATCATGGCGCCCAGCTTGCAGGGCGACTTTGGGCTCACGCCCGCCTCGCTGGGTGCGTTTGCCGGGCTGTTTGGCTTGTCCTTTGGTGTCATGCAGTTCTTCATGGGCATCGGCATGGATCTGTATGGGCTGCGCCGCACGGTGCTCAGCGTCTTCCCGCTGGCGGTGGCCGGTGCGGCCTTGTCGGCGGCGGCGCCCAGCTACGGCTGGCTGCTGATGGGTCAGCTGCTGATTGGCGTGGGCTGCGCGCCGGTCTTTCTCGCCTGTACCGTGTTCATTGCCCGGCATTTCCCGAGCTCTCGTTTCGCATTTGTGTCGGGCGTTGCCTTGGGCATTGGCGGTGTTGGCCTGTTGTTCACCGGCACACCACTGGCCTGGCTGGTCGAGCGCTGGGGCTGGCGCAGCGGCTTTGCGCTGTTGGCTGTGTTGTCGGTGCTGGCGTGGCTGGTGATCTGGCGCCGCGTGCACGAGCCGGCCGCCGCCCACCCACCGCCTGAGCGCGAGCGCTGGGGCGTGGCGGTGCGCCGCTTTGGCGCGCTGTTTTTGCTGCCGCACACGCTGGGCATTTTGATGCTGGGCATGGTGGCCTACGCATCGTTTCTGACGTTGCGCGGCCTGTGGATCGCCCCCATGCTGATCGACCGCTATGGCTTCACGCTGGTCGAGAGCGGCAACATGGCGCTGGTGATGTCGCTCATCTCGCTGTTCACCCCAGCCCTGTTTGGCCGCTTCGATCCCGGCCCGACACGCCGACGCGCCTGGATCGTGAACGTCTCCTTGCTGATCGCAGCGCTCTACCTGGGCGTGGGGCTGGCGCACCACGCCGCGCTCAACATCGCGCTGGTGTTGTGCATCTCGGTGCTCTCAGGTTACATGGTGCTGCAGTACGCCGATGTGCGCTCCTCGTACCCGCCCGACCTGACCGGGCGTGCCTTGTCGGTGTTCACCATGGCCATGTTTCTGGGCGTGGGCATCGTGCAGTGGTTCAGCGGCTGGGTCGCCAACTGGGCGCAGTCTCAGGAAATCGAGCCGTACCGCGCGGTGATGATCACCATTGCCGTGCTGCTGGCGCTGGGATCGACTGCGTTTCGCTGGCTACCCAGGTCGCCGCTCTTGCAGCAGGCGAAGGGACCTCAGCGCGTGCAAAACACGCCCTGACAACGGGGCGTGAACCGCCTGACCGCGCCAGAACCGCAGCGCGATGGACACGAAGGCAGTGCGTCACGGAATGGACGGGCGGGCAAGGTGGCGGAAATCCGGCGTGTGCTCACGTACGACTGACCACAAGCATCTGCGCGAATCTCGCCAGGCTGCACGGCGTGCCCACCCAAGCGCCTGCACGAACCAGTACCGCGTCTCGGCACTTCCACACGATCTTCTTGTGACAACGCCAGCGCTGACACGCTCATTTCGATCTCGCTCCACTTCCACGCCAACTCATTTCATATGATGGGAAAATTTTCGATTGGCACTTAAAAGTTTGCAGCGGCTTTGTTGCACAAGTCGAAAGCGGCACGAGGTGGCCCCAACCCCAGACGAAGCTACGCTATGGCGGCCACGGGCACCGTGGTCGGGCACCCGAGTTACGTGAAGCGGTTGAGCAGTGCCACACGCACATGCAACTCCACCGCCTGACGCTCAAACGTGCGCGCCATGACCCGATCGCCCAGACGCTTGAAGCCATACATCTTGGTCTCCACCAGGCTGCGCCGGTGATAACCGCCCCACTGCTTCCAAATGGCGTACCCCAGCCGGTGACAGGCTTTGAGCGCCTCGTTGCGCACGCTCGCACCCCATCAGCGTCGCCTTCCATGGCTTGCCGTTCTTGCGCGGGGGAGTCCCCGCCTGCGCCCCGCGTTGAACGATCGCCGCATGGCACGCCTTGGTGTCGCAGGCCCCGCCGGCGCTGACGCTGGCCAGCGCTTCATCGAGCGGTATCTGGGCCAGCAGCTCAGGCAGCATGGGCGCGTCGCCTACGCTGTTGTCGGTGACCTCGATGGCCCCGATCTCCAGCGTGTGGGCGTCAATGCCCAGGTGCACCTTGCGCCACTGCCGCCGGTACTCGGCGCCGTGCTTTTTGCGCTTCCACTCGCCTTCGCCCAAGAACTTGATCCCGGTGCTGTCCACCAGCAGATC
>JBLIJY010000232.1:0-4523 GCA_047636095.1 Hydrogenophaga sp.
CATCACGCTGGACGGCTTGGACTTGGGTGCGCTCAACGAGGTGCAGCGTGCGCACTGGCGGCGCGAGCACCTGGGCTTCGTGTTCCAGGCCTTCCATGTCCTGCCACACCTGGACGTGGCGCAAAACGTGGGGCTGCCGCTGTTGCTGCTGCAGCGCCCCGACCCAGCGCGCGTGCAAGCCGTGCTGGATGCGGTGGGCCTGAGCGCTCTGGGCCAGCGCCTGCCCGCCGAACTCTCGGGCGGGCAACTGCAACGGGTAGCCATCGCCCGCGCCCTGGTGCACCGGCCCAGCCTGTTGCTGGCCGACGAGCCCACCGGCAACCTCGACCCGCGCACCGCCGCCCAGGTGATGCAGGTGCTGCAAGACCAGGCGGCCGAAAGCGGCGCCTCGCTGGTGCTGGTAACCCACTCGGAAGCCGCAGCGTCGCGCGCCCAGCGGGTGCTGCGGCTCAACCCCCAAGGCATCGCATAGACGGCGCTTCAAGGGCTCCGTCTGGCCAAACGACATAGGTACCTGCTTTGTAACTTAATTACACTAAAATTTTTCCTAGGCAGTAACTAAATTAAAATCATGTCTACCACCGCACCCGCCAAACCCCCCACGGTCCCCCTTGATCTCGTGATCTTCGGCGGCGCCGGTGATCTCTCGGTGCGCAAGCTGTTGCCAGCGCTTTACATGGCGCATCGGCACGACAACCTGCCCGAGGCCACCCGCATTCATGCGCTGGGGCGCCAGCCCTGGGACCGCGCGGCCTTCCTGAGCTTTGTACAGGACAAGGTCACGCCTTTCATCGCAGCCGAGGTGCGCGAGGGCGACGCCTGGCAGCGCTTTCTGGACCGGTTGAACTACGTTTGCCTCGATGCCACCCAGGTAGGCGACTACCCGGCATTGGGTGAGGCCTTGCAGCCTGGTTCGGAACGGGTGTATTACCTGGCCACCGCACCCACGCTGTTCACCGGCATCTGCAGCCACCTCGCCGCCGCCAACCTGATCGACGACGCTTCGCGCGTGGTGCTGGAAAAACCGCTCGGCCACGACCTGGCTTCGGCCCGCAAGATCAACGACGAGGTGGGCCGGTACTTTGCGGAATCCCAGACCTTTCGCATCGACCACTACCTCGGCAAAGAGACGGTGCAAAACCTGATGGTGCTGCGCTTTGGCAACACCATCTTCGAGCCGCTGTGGCGCAGTCCGACCATCAAGAGCGTGCAGATCACGGTGGCCGAGAGTGTGGGCGTGGGCAGCCGAGCGGGTTTCTACGACGGCACCGGTGCCCTGCGCGACATGGTGCAAAACCACCTGCTGCAGCTGCTGTGCATCGTTGCCATGGAGCCACCGGTGTCGCTCGACCCCGACGCGGTGCGCGACGAAAAGCTCAAGCTGCTGCGCTCGCTGCGGCCCATGACGGTGGCCGACGTGGCGCGTGATACGGTGCGCGGCCAATACGGTGCCGGCGCCTCCAACGGCGAGTCCGCCATCGGCTACCTGAAGGAAGACAAGGTGCCCCCTGAGAGCAGCACCGAGACCTTTGTGGCGCTGCGCGCCCACATCAACAACTGGCGCTGGGCCAATGTGCCGATCTTCCTGCGCACCGGCAAGCGCATGGCCGAGCGCCGTTCCGAGATCGTGATCGAGTTCGCCGACCTGCCCTACCAGCTGTTCACCGACTCGCCGCGCCAGTCGGTCAACCGGCTGATGATCCGGCTGCAGCCCGAAGAACATGTGCAGCTGCACATGATGGCCAAGGAACCCGGCAGTGGCATGCGGCTGCGTCCGGTCAACCTCAACCTCGACCTGGAATCTGCCTTCACCGAGCGCCGCGCCGAGGCCTACGAGCGCCTGTTGATGGACGTGATCAAGGGACGCCTGACCCACTTCATGCGCCGCGACGAACTGGAGGCCGCCTGGGCTTGGGTCGACCCGATTCTGGAGGGCTGGAAACTGCTCAACGAGAAGCCCAAGGCCTACACCGCCGGCTCCTGGGGTCCGGCCGCCTCGTCGGCGCTGATGGCGCGCGAAGGATCGGCCTGGGTAGAGGAGGCTTGAAGCGTGCTGACCGAACACACCAGCGCAACGCCTGAGCAGGTCGCTCGGCAGATCGCGCAAGCGTTGCGCAGCGCCATCGCCGCGCTCGGGCGAGCGACATTGGCGGTCTCAGGCGGCAAGTCGCCGATTGCCTTGTTCGAGCAACTGCGCGATCAAGCCCTGGACTGGTCCCAGGTCACGGTGCTGCTGGTCGATGAGCGCTGTGTGCCGCACGACCATACCGACAGCAACACGGCTTTGGTGCGCCAGCATTTGCTGCAAGGCGGCGCGGCAGCAGCCTCGTTGGCCATGCTGTTTGACACCGTTCCCGCTGACTTGAACGACGCGGCCCTGTTCGACCTCGTGGCCTCAGCCAACCAGCGCCTGAGCGTCATCCCCTTCCCGTTGGATGTGGTGGTGCTCGGCATGGGGGAGGACGGTCACACCGCGTCGCTCTTTCCCAACGCGCCCGGCCTGGCCCACGCGCTCACCTCAGCTGGTCCGCTCGCCTGGGTACGACCCAACACCGCACCACACGCCCGGCTCACGCTCACCCTGCCCGTGTTGCTGGCGGCGCGCCACCTGCACCTGCCGATCGCAGGCGATGCCAAACGCCGGGTTTATCAGGCGGCCGCCCAGGCATCCAACCCGGCACTCCCCATCTCCCTGTTGTTGAACCACCCGGCCTGCACCGTGCAGGTCTGGATCGCATGAAGGACACCCCCATGAACGCACCCTTGCACCCCACCCTGACCCGCGTCACCCAGCGCATCATGGAGCGCAGCGCTGGCCCGCGCAGTGCTTATCTCGACACGGTGGCCCAGCAGCGCAAAAGCGGTCCGCAACGCGCTGGCATGGGCTGCGCCAACATGGCGCACACCACCGCCGCCCTGCCCGCTTCCGACAAGCTGAAAATTCATACGGAGCGCACGCCCCATGTGGGCATCGTCACCGCCTACAACGACATGCTCTCGGCCCACCAGCCCTACGAGCAATACCCCGAGTTCATCCGCCAGCACGCGCGCGCACTCGGCGCCACGGCCCAGGTGGCTGGTGGCGTGCCCGCGATGTGCGACGGCATCACACAAGGCGCTGAGGGCATGGAGCTCTCGCTGTTCTCGCGCGACGTGATCGCGCTGTCCACCGCGGTGGCGCTGTCGCACAATGTGTTCGATGCCGCGCTGTTCTTGGGCATCTGCGACAAGATCGTGCCCGGCCTCTTTATGGGCGCCACGCAATACGGCCATCTGAGTGCCGCCTTCGTGCCCGCTGGCCCCATGACCACCGGGCTCTCCAACGACGCCAAGGCCCAGGTGCGCCAACAGTACGCGCAAGGCCTGGTGGGCCGCGAGGCGCTGCTGGAAAGCGAAGCGCAGGCCTACCACAGCCCCGGCACCTGCACCTTTTACGGCACCGCCAACAGCAACCAGATGCTGATGGAAATCATGGGTCTGCACCTGCCTGGCGCCAGCTTCGTCAACCCCGGTACGCCGCTGCGCGATGCCCTCACCCGAGAAGCGGTGCGCCGCGCGGTGATCAACACCGGGCGCACTGGCAGCGATGCCATTTGCTTGGCCGACATCGTTGGCGAGAAATCCATCGTCAACGGCATCGTCGGCCTGGTGTCCACGGGCGGCTCGACCAACCACACCATGCACCTGGTGGCCATGGCGCGCTCAGCCGGCGTGCTCATCGACTGGGACGATTTCGCCGAGCTCTCCAGCGTGGTGCCGCTGCTGGCCCGCGTCTACCCCAACGGCAGCGCCGATGTGAACCACTTCCACGCCGCCGGCGGCATGGGCTACCTGATGCAGGAACTGCTGAGCAACGGCCTGTTGCATGGCGATGTGACCACCGTCATGGGCGAAGGCCTGGCTGCCTACACCAGCGAGCCCTGGCTTGATGGCGACGTGCTCGCCTGGCGCCCGGTACCGCCAGTCAGCGGCGACCTGGAGGTGATTCGCCCGGTGAGCCAACCCTTCAGCGCCGACGGCGGCCTGCGTCTGCTGCAAGGCAATCTCGGCCGCAGCGTGGTCAAGGTCTCGGCGGTGAAGCCCGAGCACCGCGTGGTGCGCGCGCAGGCGGTGGTGGTCAGCGACCAGCAAGACCTGCTGGCGCTGTTCAACGCGGGCGAACTCGAACGCGACTTCATCGCGGTGGTGCGCTACCAGGGCCCAAGGGCCAACGGCATGCCCGAGCTGCACAAGCTCACGCCACCGCTGGCGGTGTTGCAGGACAAGGGATTCAAGGTCGCCCTGGTCACCGATGGCCGCATGTCGGGCGCCTCGGGCAAGGTGCCCGCGGCCATCCACCTCAGCCCCGAAGCACTGGCCAATGGACCGATTGCCAAGGTACAGGAAGGCGACTGGATCACGCTGGACTGCGAGCGTGGTGTGCTCGAACTCGAGGTGGACGCCGCCACGCTGGCCGCGCGCACGGTGCAACACCCCGACCTCAGCCACAACGCCCATGGCACCGGCCGCGAGCTGTTTGGCCT
>JBLIJY010000233.1:0-4522 GCA_047636095.1 Hydrogenophaga sp.
CAGCTGCTGCGCATCGGCCCGCTGCGCCTTCGCGCGCTGGGCGCTGGCTTCCTCGGCCGCCTCGCGGGCTTCGAGCTGTAGGCGTTCGCGTTCGACCTTCGCGGCCTCTTTCGCTTCGCTCAGCAGGACAGCGCGCTGTTCGTCGAAGTCCTGGTTCTTTTTCTGAAACTTGGCCTGCTGGTGCTCCGCCCGGTCCTTGGTCGAAGCCGCGTCCGCCAGTTCGTCGGCAATCTTTTGCTCGCGCGCCGCGATCGCGTCCAGCACCGGCTGGTACAGAAAGCGCTTCATTAACCACACCAGGATGATGAAGTTCAGCAGCTGGGCGCCGACGGTGAACCAGTCAATGAGCACGGCCTACTTCCCTGCCGCCTGGGTCGCAGCGGCGATCGCCGCATTCCAGAACGGGTTGGCAAATATAAAGATCATGGACACCACGAAGCAGTAAATGGCGGTCGACTCGATCATCGCCAGGCCGACAAACAGGGTACGGGTGATGGTGGCCGACGCATCGGGCTGCTGGGCCAGCGCCGTGAGCGCCACCGCCACCGCCCTGCCCTCGGCCAGCGCCGGCCCCATGGTGCCAAAGCCAGTGGTCAGGCCGGCCATGACGATGGAGGCCACGGCGATCAAGGTGAGAGAGTCCATGGGGCGTCCTTGAATAGATGAAATGGGTGAAGGCGGCGCGAATCAGTTCGTGGGCTTTCGGGGAGGCTTGGGCTTGTTACCGCCGGCTGGGCGGGTCGCCGCGGCGATGTACACCGCCGCCAGAATGGTGAAGATGTAGGCCTGCACCATACCGGTGAGCAGGCCCAGCACAGTCATCACGATGGGGAACACGAAGGGCGTGATCGACAGCAGGATGGCGATGATCATGGCGCCACTCATCATGTTGCCGAACAGGCGCACCGCCAGTGCCAGCGTGCGCGAGACCTCGCTGATCAGGTTGAACGGCAGCATGATCGGCGTCGGCTGCACATACGACTTCAGGTAGGTCACCAGCCCCTGGCCCGAGATGCCAAACAGCGGCACCGCGACCAGCACGCACAGCGCCAGCGCCACCGTGGTCGACAGCGAAGCGGTGGGCGGCTCGTAGCCGGGCAACACGGTAGCCAGTGCCGCCGCCGCCACAAACAGGAACAGCGTGCCGAGAAAGCCGAGGTAGCGGCGCGGTTCCTTCAAGCCAACGTCTTTGATCTGGCCCACGATGGCGGTGACGACGATTTCCAGCAAGTTCTGCCAGCGCGAGCGCTGATGGTCGGTGGACAGCCGGCGCGTGATGAGCGCAGCCCCGAGCACCAGCACCGCCATCAGTGCCCAGGTGAACGCAATGGTGGCGTTCAGCTTGACAAAGCCGAGCTGCCAGAAGATCCAGGCGTCTGGTGTCAGGCGCACGGTGGTGTCGCGTCCGAAGGGGTTTGTCGCGTGGCAAACAGAACGAGGGCACGCGCCAACAGAAAGCCGATCAGGCACAGCCCGAGCCGCTCAAGTTGTCCCCCACCGATGAAGTAGAACCCGACCAGCACGACGGCGGTTCGCAGAACGAAACTGCCGAGAAACCAGCGCGCCGGCGACGGTGAGTTGGCCCCGCGCTGCACGGTCCACCACAAGCCGCCGAAGAAGACGCCACCCAGCGCAGCGCCCGCCAGCAGGCTCACCGCCCAGAGGCCAGCCTCAGAGATCGCCGTCCCCCTGCTCATCGCGCATCGCCTGGTCTTCCCGGGCTACCCAGCGCCAGGCGTTCAGGCAGCCAATCGCCAGCCCGCCCACCAGCAGCGCCAGCGTCCAGGAGCGCCCACCGGGATCGCGCTGGTCCAGCCACAGGCCGAGCGCTGCGCCCAGCAGCGTCGGCATCGCGATCGACCACCCAATCAAGCCCATCATGCCCAGACCGAACCAGACGCCTGGCGCACCGCTGCGGCGCGCCTTGAGCTTGCGCGAAGCCTTGGCGCCCACCTGGTCGGCCAGGGTCGGTCGATCCGGGGCTGGGTCTGTTGGCAGGCGCTTGGGGTCGTCGCTCATGACGTACCACCTTGTAGCGATGCGAAGCGTCGCAGGAAGCCGGTCTCCAGCTTGGCCATGGCTTTGCGCATCGCTTCTTCTTGCGCATCGAGGGTCAGAAACTCCTGCACCACAGCATCGCGCAGGCTGGCCAGGTCGGTGCCACGCAGCGCACGCCGCACCGACACCACGACCGCCGGGCCGGTTTTGACGAGGACGCCTTCGTCCACAGCCACGAACACTTCGCCCTGGCTTTCGACCGCAAAACTCAGGATGCCTGGCACCAGCGCCGCCACACAGTCCAGCCGCTGCGGCAGCAGGCCGAACGCGCCTTGTGCCGTCTCCACGACGATGCTGGCCACATTCGTCTCGTCGGCGAACACCTCGAACGGCAGCAACACCTTAAGCGTCATCGACGGCATGGGCGGCCTCCTTTGCCGGCTGCGGCGCTGGTTCGGATTTGGATTTGGACTCCGTTTCGGGCTCGGATTTTGTTTTCTCCTTGGCCTTGGCCTTGGCCTCATCCACCGCGCCAATCATGTACAGGGCACTCTCGGGCAGGTCCTTGAACTCGTCGGCCAGGATGCGTTCGCAGCCGTCCAGGGCGTCCTTCAGGCTCACCAGCTTGCCGGTCAGGCCGGTGAACTGCTCGGTGGTGAAAAAGGGCTGCGTCAAGAAGCGCTCCAGCCGGCGCGCGCGGGCCACCACCTTGCGGTCGTCGGGCGAGAGCTGCTCCAGCCCGAGCATGGCGATGATGTCTTTCAGCTCGGCGTACTGCGCCAGCGTGCGGCGGATGGCCTGCGCCAGAGCGTAATGGCGCTGGCCGACGATGCCGGGCGTGACCATCTTCGAGCTGGACTGCAGCGGGTCGATGGCCGGGAACAGCCCCTCGCTGGCGCGCTTGCGCGAGAGCACGATGGACGCCGACAGGTGCGAGAAGGTGTGCACCGCCGCCGGGTCGGTGAAGTCGTCGGCCGGCACGTACACCGCCTGGATCGAGGTGATGGCGCCGCTGTCGGTGTTGGCGATGCGCTCTTCCAGCGCCGACAGCTCGGTGTCCATCGTCGGCTGGTAGCCCAGGCGTGAGGGCATCTTGCCCATCAAACCTGAGACCTCGGCGCCGGCCTGGATGAAGCGGAAGATGTTGTCGATGAGCAGCAGCACGTCGCGGTGCTCGTCGTCGCGAAAGTACTCGGCCATGGTCAGCGCGGCATGACCCACCCGAAAACGCGCACCCGGCGGCTCGTTCATTTGAGCAAAGATCATCACCATCTGGGGCAGCACGCCAGCGGCCTTCATCTCGCGGTGCAGCTCCTCGCCTTCGCGCGAACGCTCACCGATGCCGCAGAAGATGCTCACGCCTTCCTGGTGCCCGATCATGTTGTGGATCATCTCGGTGAGCAACACCGTCTTGCCCACGCCAGCGCCACCAAACAGGCCCGCCTTGCCACCACGTTCCAGCGGCGTGAGCACGTCAATGACCTTGATGCCGGTCTCGAACACCTCGGACTTGGTCGAGCGGCGCACCAGCGACGGCGGCTGGTGGTGCACCGAGCGCCATTCCACCGGCTGCGTGCCCGCTGCGCTCTCCGCGCCGGCCAGCGCTGGCCCGCGGTCGATGGTGTTGCCAAAAACGTCGAACATGCGCGACAGAATCGCTTGGCCAACCGGCGCCTTCAGCGGCCCACCCGTGTCTTCCACCGCCATGCCGCGCGCGAGACCTTGCGTGGGCGTCAGCGCAATGCCCCGCACGTGCTGCGCGTCGCGCTGGGCCAACACCTCGATCGCCACCCGAACGCCGTCGCCGGCGCGCAGCAAAGTGTGGATGGCCGGCAACGGGCCATCAAAGCGGATGTCCACCACGCTACCGCGAACCGCCACCACGGTGCCCGTCCGCGGAGCCTTGGTTTCTGGGGTCATTCGGGCGGGCCCTGGTTCAACCGGCTGCACACCGGCGCTTCGGCCGCGCTCTGCGGTGCGCCAGACGCTGCCTGATCAGGAAGTTTCAACATGTCTGCAGCGTGCACCGCTCGGGTGATGCCGTCTGTGCGGCACCGAACAGTGGCAGCCAAGCGACGCGCGGCCAGCCCAGCCGACCACAGAGAGGCGATCGATGGGTCCCTTTTCAGGCTTGGTGCGCGAGCGCCTGGGCACAAGAGGCCTCAAGTCAACGCGCGTCTTCATCCTCTGGCGGGCCTTCCAGCAGATCGGCCAGTTCGTCCGCGTGATCCTGTCCCACCGCCAGGATCTTCTTGAGCAGGTCGCTGGTGGTCGGATCATGGTCACCGAGGTAGCGCACCATGTCACGGTAGCTGTCGATGGCGATGCGCTCAGCCACGAGGTCCACCTTCGGCCAGCTCAGCCTTGAGCTGTTGCACCACTTCCAGGCTGTCGGGGTCGATCTTGAGCTTCTTGGCGTTGGCTATGGCGTCGGCCAGTTCCTTTTGCTTGTCGGTCAGGCAGGCAGGCAGGCAGGCAGGCAGGCAGGCAGGCAGGCAGGCTGGAACTCTTGCAGCGTGGTGCG
>JBLIJY010000234.1:0-4517 GCA_047636095.1 Hydrogenophaga sp.
CCATCGGCGCGCATCGAGCGCCTTGACCAGCGCCAACCTGGCGCGCTTTGTTGGCTGGAGCGATCGCTTCACAGCACGGTGGTGCGCTGGCCATGAAGCAAGCAGCACGTTTCTGCCCGTCGGGATCCCCCCCCGCATCCAACCGCTCAAACAGCAGCGCACGCTTATATTCACAGATGTGGCGCGCTGGCCCCCAGCGCTGGAACTTGGGGTGTGCGCCACGCTCTTATCTACTCCCGCTGCCGACCGGCGCGCCCTTTCCCTGCTGGGTTACCGATGCCTTCTGCCCTTTCATTGCCTTCGCGGCTCGTGCGCGGCCTGCGCTGGATCGCCGCGCTGACCCTGCTCTCGCCGCTGCTCGCGCCCGCGCAAAATCTGGTCTCGCGCCTCACCGACACCACCGTGGTGCAAAGCGAGCAGACGCGCGCCGAGCTGCTGGCCCATGCGCCCAAGGGCGCCTCCCCAGGCAAGCCGGTCTGGCTCGGTCTGCAGATCGCCCACGCGCCCGACTGGCACACCTACTGGAAAAATTCGGGCGACTCCGGCCTGCCCACCGAACTGCAGTGGACGCTGCCGCCAGGCGTCAGCGCAGGCCCCGTTGCCTGGCCCACGCCGCGCAAGTTCCCGCTCGGCACCCTGGCCAACTACGGCTTTGATGGCACGGTGCTGCTGCCAGTGCCCCTCACCGTCGACCCGTCGTTCGCCGGCAAAGAGATTGAGGTCAAGCTCTACGCAGCCTGGCTGGTCTGCCGCAAGGAGTGCATTCCCGAAGAAGGCAACTTCACCCTGCGCCTGCCAGTGCAGGGCTCCACTGCGCTCAACGGGCGCGCGTTCGAAGCCACCTTCGCCGCTGCGCCAGTCGACCAGCCAGCGGCGGGCAGCACGCTGCAGCCCGAAGCGCAGCAGCTCCAAGTGGCCCTTAAGGGTCTGCCCGCCGCTTGGCGCGGCCAGTCGCTAGAATTTTTCCCCGAGACATCCGGCTTGATAGAGCCGGGCTCGCCCTGGACCCAGGCCTGGGACGGCGAGCGCTGGACCGCCAGCGTACCGCTCTCACCGTTTCGAAACGACAGCCCGGCCAGCGTGCCGCTGGTGGTGGCGCTGGCCAACCCGCCCGGCGAAGGCCCGGGCAGCCCCGGCGTGCGGCTGGACGCCCCAGTGGAAGGCGCCTGGCCCGCAGTGGCGCCCCTGCCTGCCGCTGGCGCCCCCGATGCACTCATTGCCGCCCTGCAAGAGAATGCTGCGCGCGCTGCCAATGCACCTGCCAGCAGTGGCCCGCCTGTCGCGCTGTGGGCCGCGCTGCTCGGCGCCCTCATCGGCGGCATGATTTTGAACCTCATGCCCTGCGTGTTCCCGGTGCTGGCGATCAAGGTGTTGGCGTTTGCAAAACACGCCGACGATCGCGCTGCCCACCGCGCCAACGGCCTGGCCTACACCGCCGGCGTGGTGCTGAGCTTCCTGGCGCTGGGCGGCCTGCTGCTGGGCCTGCGCTCAGCCGGGGAAGCCATCGGCTGGGGTTTCCAGCTGCAAAGCCCGGCGGTGGTCGCGTCGCTGGCCGTGCTGTTCACCGTGATCGGGCTGAACCTGGCAGGGATGTTTGAGTTCGGCAGCGTGCTGCCCAGCTCGCTCGCCAGCCTGCAGGCCAAGAACCCCACAGCCGACGCCTTCCTCACCGGCGTGCTCGCCACCGCCATCGCCTCGCCCTGCACCGCGCCGTTCATGGGCGCCTCGCTGGGTCTGGCCATCGGCTTGCCCACCGTGCAGGCGCTCGCCGTGTTTAGCATGCTCGGCCTGGGCATGGCCCTGCCTTACCTGGCCGCGAGCTGGTGGCCGGCGATCGCACGCGCGCTGCCCAAGCCTGGCGCCTGGATGAACACCTTTCGCCAGTTCATGGCGTTTCCCATGTTCGCCACCGTGGTCTGGCTGCTGTGGGTGCTGGGGCAGCAAAGCGGCATCAACGGCGCGGCTGCCCTGCTCATGCTGTTGGTGGTGCTGGCGCTGCTGATCTGGGCACTGGGTTTGAGAGGCAAGGGTCGCGCCACGCTGGCCGGCCTGTCGGTGGCGGGCTTGTTGTGGCTGGGCTGGTCGATCGGCCCCAACGTGACGCAGATGCAAGCGCTCGAAGGTTCAGGTGCGCCAGTGGCCACGGCAGTGGAAGGCCTGAGCTGGCAACCGTGGAGCGCCGAGCAACAGGCCGCGCTGCTGGCCGAAGGCCGCCCCGTGTTTGTCGACTTCACCGCCGCTTGGTGCGTCACCTGCCAGTTCAACAAAAACACCACGCTGTCCCATGCCTCAGTATTGGCCGACATGGCGGCGAAAAACGTGAATTTGCTGCGTGCCGACTGGACCCGACGCGACCCCGCCATCACCGCCGAACTCGCCCGCTTGGGCCGCAACGGCGTGCCGGTGTACGCGATCTACCAAAACGGCCAGCCGCCGCAGCTGCTTTCAGAAATATTGAGCGTGGACGAGGTACGGGCCGCGCTGAAAAGGCTGTGATGCCGGCGCCTGCGAAAGGTCATGGAGATCCATGAGGCGAAAAAAAACCGGCCAGTCGGCCGGTTTTTGAGTGCGCGAAACGCTGCTGACTTCAGTAGTTGCTGCGGCCACCGCCGTAGCCGCCGCCACCACCACCACCACCGCCGCCGTAACCACCGCCGCCGCCACCGGAACGTGGCTCCATCGGACGCGCTTCGTTCACGACCATGTCGCGGCCGTCAACCGACTTGCCGTTCATACCGCTGATGGCTGCTTGCGCTTCCGCATCGCTGGACATTTCGACAAAGCCGAAGCCTTTGGAGCGGCCGCTGTCGCGGTCGGTCATGACTTTGGCCGATTGGACCGAACCGAAGGCGCCGAAGGCGTCTTGCAAAGAGTGGTCGTTCACCGAGTAGGAGAGGTTGCCGACGTAAAGTTTCTTGCCCATGAGAGGACCTTTCAAAAATTCGCCCGGCACCATGCATGTTGTGGCTGGTGCCCGGCGGAGATACCCGGCTGCGTTGGCAGCCTGGCATCGGAGATTGCGCGCGGTGGGAAACCACGTGCTGACGGACTGGGCAGGAACATGCCGAAAAACGATTCGGCATTGGCCCAGGTTGCGGGTTGAGTTAGGAAAAAGGAGAGGACCGAAGCCAGATCGCCATGGGAGCGGCGGGCGTGACAACCGGGGAGAAGGAGCACCATGGGCCATGGGGATGCGCCAACAAAGGCACAACCGAATCATGTCGGACAGCGGCTACCGAAGATGAAAACCTTTTTAGTAACTACGATATTTTAGTTCAATTGAGGACCCAGCGGCAAACAAGCTTTCAAGGACGGTGCCGTTGTGCCGGCAGCCCTCACACCTCAACAGAGCCTTTGGATAATGAACATTTCACAGCTGCTCGCTGAATACTTGCAAAATCTTCACCCGTCTTTGAGCGCCGTACCGTTCCCATCGCAGGAGCTAAAAAATGAACCCACTTTCTTACCCCTGGGGTCACCCTTGGCGCACCGTGGTGTGTGCCATCGCGATCGCTTCATTGGCCGCTTGTGGCGGCGGTGGCGATGACGAGACGCCCTCGGTGCCTGCACCGCCACCCGCGATACCGGAGACCTCACCACAGGCGCCATCCACGCCCATCAACCCAACGGGCCGTGGTGAGTTTTTGCAGGGCACGCCACTGATCACAATCGCACCAGCCGAGATTGCCGCTGCGCTGGCAGCTGACGGTTCGCGCGTGCAAAACGTGGTGCCGCGCTACGAGGTGGCGACCTGGCGCGTTGAATACAACACGCTGGATGCCGATGGCCAGCTGGTGCGGGCTTCGGGGCTGGTGGCCGTGCCGCAGAAGCCCGCCGGCATGGACAGCCCGGTGCTGAGCTACCAGCACGGCACCATCTTCCGAGACGCCGAGGCGCCCAGCAACAACGCTGTGCCGGGTGAGGTGTCGGTGGTGCTGGCGTCGCTGGGCTACATCGTGCTGGCATCCGACTACGTGGGGTTTGGTACTTCGCGTGGCACACCGCACCCGTACTTGCTCGCGGCACCGATGGCTGCGGCGGTCAACGACTTCATCACCGCCACGCAATACTGGCGCACCACCAGCCAGATCAAGGACAACGGCGAGCTGTTTCTGACTGGCTACTCCGAAGGCGCTTATGCCACCTTGGCGGCACACCGCGCCCTGCAAGCTGACAACGCGCCCGCGCTGAGGCATTTGCGCATGTCGGTGGTTGGCGCTGGCCCCTACGACGTGCAGGCCACACTGGATGGCCTGATGGATCTGGTGCGCAAAGAGCAACCGATTCTGGGTGCTTTGGTTGACCCCGGTTTTCTGCGCTTCCTCGGCAGCAGTGTGCGGCGCGACATACGCCGTGCGCTGTTGCGCGAACTGTTGCCTGACGACGCCGATGTGGTCTACGACACCCGCTTCCTCGACAGCTTCCTGGCCGACGACAAGCGCGCCATTGCGCAAGACAACAGCGTCTACGACTGGCGCCCCCAGGTGCCTGTGACGCTGTTCCATGGCCGCGCCGAT
>JBLIJY010000235.1:0-4509 GCA_047636095.1 Hydrogenophaga sp.
AAAGCAGCACAGAGGCGCGTGCGATGCTGGGCGATCTTTCAGGCCGCGAGCACCGGGTGTTGACGGCGGTGGCGGTGGGCCAATTGGCGGGTCGTGCCAGTCGAGGCAGCCGCAGCTGGTCGGCACTTTCGGTATCCAGGGTGCGATTTGATGCGCTCACACCCACGCAGATCCGTCGCTATGTGGCCACGGGTGAGCCCATGGGCAAGGCTGGCGCCTATGCCATTCAAGGCCGTGCGGCACTCTGGACGACCAAAATTCACGGCAGCTATTCGGGCATCATGGGTTTGCCTGCGCACGAGACGGCGCAGGTGCTGGCCGCAGCGGGAATCGCGCTGGTCTGACCAGAATCACCTGTCAAAAAGAAGCACGCCCCATCATGAGCCACGATATTTTGATCAACTGGGCGCCACAGGAAACGCGGGTGGCGGTGGTGGAGCAGGGCGCGGTACAAGAGGTGCACCTGGAGCGCACGCTGGAACGTGGGCTGGTGGGCAACGTCTACCTGGGCAAGGTTTCGCGCGTGTTGCCGGGCATGCAGTCGGCCTTTATCGACATTGGTCTGGGCCGCGCAGCGTTTTTGCACGTGGCCGATCTCATGCCCAACATCAACGCCAAACACGCCGCGCCCCGCAGCCGAGACGTGGCGCCCACACCAGCGTCGGTGGATAACCAACCGACTCAAACCGGCGCGCCGCGCGTGCTCACGCCCGACCCGGTGCTGCCCATCGAGCGCCAGATCTTTGAGGGCCAGGCGCTGATGGTGCAGGTACTCAAAGACCCCATCGGCTCCAAGGGAGCGCGCCTGACCGCGCAGATCAGCATCGCCGGGCGGTTGCTGGTATTTTTGCCGCAAGATGACCACATCGGCGTGTCACAAAAGATCCCGCCAGCCCAGCGCGAAGCCCTGCGTTTGCGGGTGCTCTCGCTGGCCCTACCGCCCGGTGGTGGCACTGGCGGGGGCTTTATTTTGCGCACCAATGCCGAGGACGCAAGCGACGAAGAGCTGGCTGACGACATCGCCTACCTGCGCAAGACCTGGCGGCGCATCAAGGAGGGGGCCACACGGCAGCCGCCGCCTGCCATGCTCCACGAGGACTTGACTTTGATGCAGCGGGTCTTGCGCGATCTGGTGAGCAACCAGACCCAGTGCATCCGCATCGACTCGCGCGAGCAGCACGGTCTGATGCGCGCGTTTGCCACCGAATTCATGCCGGATACGGTCGAGAAGATCCAGCACTACACCGACGAGCGGCCAATTTTCGATCTGTTCAATGTGGACGAAGACATCGTGCGTGCGCTCAGCCGCCGGGTTGAGCTGAAATCGGGCGGCTACCTGGTGATCGACCAGACCGAGGCGCTGACCACGGTGGATGTGAACACCGGCGGGTTTGTGGGAGCCCGCAATTTTGATGACACCATCTTTCGCACCAACCTGGAGGCGGCGCAAACAATCGCCCGCCAGCTGCGCCTGCGCAACCTGGGCGGTATCGTCATCGTCGATTTCATCGACATGGTGCGCGAAGACCACAGCGAAGCGGTGCTCAGCGAGTTCCGCCGGCAGTTGGCGCGCGACCGTGTCAAGACCATGACGGGTGGCTTCTCCCAGCTCGGTCTGGTGGAGATGACACGCAAGCGCACCCGCGAGTCGCTGGCGCAGATGCTGAGCGAAACCTGCCAGACCTGCAGCGGGCGTGGCGTGGTCAAAACCGCGCGCAGCCTGTGCTACGACATCCTGCGCGAGATCCTGCGTGAGGCGCGCGCCTTCAACCCGCGCGAGTTCCGTGTGATTGCCTCACCGCAGGTAGTTGAGCTGTTTCTGGACGAAGAAAGCCAGCACCTGGCGGGCCTGTCGGACTTCATCGGCAAGCCGATTTCGCTGCAAGCCGACAACGCGATGACGCAGGAGCAGTACGACATCGTGTTGCTCTGACGCTCCCCCTGCGCCGCTGGATCAGGCTTCGGGTGGCATGCCTTGTGAATGCAGCCGGGCGTAGAGGCCATCGGCGGCGAGCAGTTCGCGGTGGCTGCCTTGCTCGGCGATGCGTCCCTCGGCCAGCACCACCACGCGGTCTGCGTGTTCGATGGTGGACAGTCGGTGCGCGATCACCAGGGTGGTGCGGTCTTTCATGAGCCGCGCGAGCGCCTCCTGCACCAGGCGTTCCGATTCGTTGTCCAGCGCGGAGGTGGCTTCGTCCAGGATCAGGATCGGCGCGTCCTTGTAGATGGCGCGCGCGATCGCCAGCCGCTGGCGCTGGCCGCCGGAGAGTTCGGCCGCGTTGTGGCCCACGGTGGTGTGGATGCCCTGCGGCAGGCGCGCGACCAGCTCACCCAAATTTGCCGACACCAGCGCGGCGCTCACCCGTGTCTCGTCGATCGAGCCCTCAGCGGCGCCCAGGGCCACGTTGGCGGCCAGGCTGTCGTTGAGCATCACCACGTCTTGGCTGACCATGGCGAACTGGCGCCGCAAATTGACCAAATCCCAGTCGGGCAAGGACACGCCATCGAGTTTCACGGCGCCGCTCTCCACCTCGACGAACCGGGGCAGCAGGTTGACCAGCGTGGTTTTGCCCGAGCCCGATGGACCGACAAACGCAAGCACCTCGCCCGGGCGTACGTTCAGGCTGATCCCAAGCAGGGCAGCGCGCTGGTCTTCATTGTGTTGCGCCGCATCCTCGCTGGCTCGCGCGGGGTAGCGCACCCATACCGCTTCAAATTCGATCGCGCCTCGGGCTCGCTCGCGCTGGTGGTTGCCGCCGGTTTGGTCAGGCGTGCCTTCGATCAAGGCCAGTCCCCGCTCCAGCGCCGTCAGGCCGCGGGTGATCGGGCCGGCAATCTCAGCCAGCTGGCGGATCGGCGTGATGAGCATCAGCATCGCAGTGACAAACGCCACAAAGTTGCCTACCGTCACGCCGCTGCTGTTGCTTTGCCATAGCGCGGTGGTGATCACCGCTGACAAAGCGGTTGCCGCCAAGATCTGGGTCAGCGGTGTCATGGCAGCCTGGGCCACGGTTGATTTCAGCGCCAGGCGTCGCAGCTGTACGCTCAAGCCTTCAAAGCGCTGGGCTTGGCGGGCCTGGGCGCCATGCAGTCGAACCATGCGGTGGGCCAGCGCGTTTTCTTCCACGACATAGGCCAGCTCGTCGGTGGCGTGCTGGCTGCTTTTGGTGAGCTTGTAGAGCCGGCGTGAGAGCACACGCATCACCAGCACCAGAGGCGGAAACAGCATCAGCACGATCAGCGTGAGCTTCCAGTTTAGGAACAGCAAATAGCCCAGCAGCGCCAGCACGGTGAGGCCGCCTTTGGCGAGCGTGAGAAAGGCGCTCACCAGCATGCTGGAGCCGGTCTGCACCTCGTAGACCAGGGTGTTGGAGAGCTTGCTGGCGCTTTGCTGGGCGAACAGCGAGAGCTCGGCGTTACCGAGCTTGGTCATCATGGCCCGGCGCAAATTCAATATGCCCAGGCTGGCGGTGTGCGCCAGCGCGTATTGGGCGACAAACACCGCCACGCCACGCAAGCCGAACAGACCGATCAAGGCCACTGGCACCATCCACAGTGCGATTGCGCCCTCGGTGAAACCACGGTCGAGCAGGGTTTTGAGCAGCGCTGGGATCATGGGCTCGGTGAGCGCGCCAGCCAGGGTGGCCAACAACGCCAGTGCGATACCGCCCCGCGCCGAGCGGAAGTAGGGCCACAGGCGCTTGAGGCGTTGGCGAACCGAATCGGCGGGCAGTGAAGGAGAAGCGGTGTTGGTGGTCAAGAGAGGCGGTTCAGGGTTCGATGTTCGCGCAACATGCTTGAGCTGGGAGGATCAGGATCAGGATCTGGGCCACGCACCTCGCTCGGGAACCCATGTCACTGGAATCAACGCCCGATTTTCACATCTTGTCACGGGGTGCAAAACCCGCTCCGTTATTATCAATGGCTATGGTCATACAACACCGCGCTGAATGATCGCAGCCACTCTCCGAAAAAAAGGACGACCGATTTGACCCGTTTTATCCCCAGGGTTCAGACTCAGCGCCGCCAGTTGCTGGGCGCCGCAGCCGTCTCAATCCCCCTGATGGTCTGGCCGGTGCGCGATGTGCTGGCCCAGTTTCGTGTGGAAGTGTCGGGGGTGGGTCTGACCCAGTTCCCGTTCTCGGTGGCGGGCTTTCGCGGCAACGACGCCGCGAGTGAAGACATCGCCGCCATCGTTCGCGCCGATCTGGAGCGCAGCGGCCAGTTCCGCTTCGTGCCGGCAGCCGCAGGCGGGTTTGACGAAACCTCCCGCCCCGATCTCGCACCCTGGCGCGACAAGGGCACCGACTCCCTGGTGACCGGCAGCGTGAGCCGTCTGGCGGATGGCCGTTTTGATGTGCGCTTTCGCCTCTGGGACGTGGTGCGCGGGCAGGATCTGGGTGGCCTGAGCTACCCGGTGAGTGCGCAGACCTTGCGTCTGGCTGCCCACCGCATTGCCGACTACGTGTTTGAGAAACTCACGGGCGACAAAGGGGTCTTTTCCACCCG
>JBLIJY010000236.1:0-4501 GCA_047636095.1 Hydrogenophaga sp.
GCCCTTCGATTTCGGGCAACAGGTCGCGCGCGATATCGGCTTCGCGCTGGGTCAAGGTGTGCTTCGCCAGCAAGCCCTGAACCCAGGCACGCACCTCGTTCACCGCCATCCGCGCTACCTCAGTGATGCCCACGCCCACGAATTTCACCGCGCGAGCCTGCGCATTGAGCCGCGTGCCTTCGCAGCTCGGGCAGACGTGATCGGTCAAGTCCTCCACCTCGGGTTCGGCGAAGCTTTGCTCGCGGCCTTTTTCTTTGTCGTCGCGCACCGAGTCGTCGAGCACCTTGCGCTGTTCGCGCGACAGCGCGATGCCGGTGCCCACGCAGTCGGGGCACCAGCCGTGTTTGCTGTTGTAGGAGAACAGGCGCGGATCGAGTTCGGGGTAGCTGGTGGCGCAGATGGGGCAGGCGCGCTGGGTTGAGAACACCTCCAGCTGGCCAATGCCCTGCGTGGACTCACCCGCTTCCATGGCTTCGGCCAGACCCTGCATGGCGCTCAACACATGCACCTGGCCCTTGCCGAGTTCCAGCGCTTTGCCGAGCTGGGCGCGCAAGGTGGCTTCGTCTGCCGCGCTCACCACCAGATCGGCCACCGGCAGCTCAATCGTGTGCTCCTTGAAGCGGTCGATGCGCGGAAAGCCGGTGGTTGGAAGAAATTCGCCGTCGACCCGCAGGTGCGTGTGGCCGCGCGGCCGCGCCCAGTCGGCCAGCTCGGTGTAGACGCCTTTGCGGTTGACCACCAGCGGCGCGAGCAGGCCGATGTGCTGGCCTTTGTAGCGCTGCAAAATGGCCGCGGCCATGCTGTCGGGGCTCTGGGGTTTGACCGCCGCGCCGTCGTGCACGCAGTGCTGCGTGCCCAGCTTCACATACAACAGCCGCAGAAAGTGCCAGACCTCGGTGGTGGTGCCCACCGTGCTTTTGCGGCCACCGCGCGAGAGCCGCTGCTCGATGGCCACCGTGGGCGGAATGCCATAAACCGCGTCCACCTCGGGCCGGCCAGCCGGCTGCACGATGCTGCGGGCGTAGGCGTTGAGCGATTCCAGATAGCGGCGCTGGCCTTCGTTGAACAGAATGTCAAACGCCAGCGTGGATTTGCCCGAACCGCTCACGCCCGAGATCACGTTGAACTGCCCGCGCGGAATGTCCACGCTCAGGTTTTTGAGGTTGTGCTCTTTGGCGTTGATGATGCGGATCGCGTTCGGGGCGGTGGCCCTGGGGCGTGCAGCGGCTTTCACCACCGGCGCCAGGTAGCTGGCCACGCGGCCCTCGCCCGCCTCGAACAGCTCGCCCATGGACAGCGCGTAGTCACGCAGCGATTTCGCGGTGTGGCTGGTGGGGTGTTTCCTCACCTCTTCGGGTGCCCCTTCGGCCACCACCAAGCCACCGCCCTCACCACCCTCGGGGCCGAGATCGATCAGCCAGTCGGCGCTGCGGATCACGTCGAGGTTGTGCTCGATCACCACCAGCGAATGACCGGCCTCTAAGAGGCGGCGCAGGCTGCGCATGAGCTTGGCGATGTCGTCGAAATGCAGGCCGGTGGTGGGCTCGTCGAACAGGAACAGCGTGCCTTTCTTGGCCAACTTTTGGCGGCTGGCGCTGGCGCTCTTGGCCGCCTCGGCGAGGAAGCCGGCGAGTTTCAGGCGCTGAGCCTCGCCGCCCGACAAGGTGGGCACGGGCTGGCCGAGTTTCACGTATTCCAGCCCGACATCGACGATGGGCTGCAGCGCGCGGATGACCTCGCGGTCGTGCCTGAAAAGGTGAGCAGCTTCGCTGACGGTGAGGTTGAGGACGTCGGCGACGTTCAAAAAACAATCGGGGTCAGATTCCAATTGTTTTCGCTCAATCTTCACTTCCAGCACCTCGGGCCGGTAACGCTTGCCGTCACAGTCCGGGCAGCGCAGGTACACGTCACTCAAGAACTGCATCTCAACGTGTTCAAACCCAGAGCCGCCACAGGTGGGGCAGCGGCCGTCGCCGCCGTTGAAGCTGAATTTGCTGGCGGTGTAGCCGCGCTGGCGGGCCAACGGTGCATCGGCAAACAGGGCGCGGATGGCGTCCCAGGCGCCCACGTAGCTCACCGGGTTGGAGCGCGCGGTTTTGCCGATGGGCGATTGGTCGACGAACACGACTTCGCTCAGGTGGTCAGCGCCGAGCAGAAGGTCAAACGCGCCCGGTGCGTCGGTGGATTTGCCGAAGTGGCGCAGCAATGCGGGCGCCAGCACGTCCTGGATCAGGCTGGACTTGCCCGAGCCCGAGACGCCGGTGACCACCACCAGCCGCTGCAGCGGAAAGTCCACCGTCACGTTTTTCAGGTTGTGCTCTCGCACGCCTTCCAAAATGAGGCGCGGCGTGCTGTCGGTGACCATGCGCTTGAAGCCCATGCCGACCTGCTTGCGACCACCCAGGTAGGCGCCGGTCAGCGTGTCGGCCTGGCGCACATCTTCCGGTGTACCGTCAAACACAATCTCACCGCCGCGCTCGCCCGGGCCTGGACCCATGTCGATCAGGCGGTCGGCGGCCAGCATCACCGCCGGGTCGTGCTCCACCACCACCAGCGTGTTGCCCGCATCGCGCAGGCGCAGCATCGCACTGTTGATGCGCGCCATGTCGCGCGGGTGCAGGCCGATGCTGGGCTCGTCCAGCACAAACAGCGTGTTCACCAGCGAGGTGCCCAGCGCGGTGGTGAGGTTGATGCGCTGCACCTCGCCTCCGCTGAGCGTGCGGCTCTGGCGGTCCAGCGTGAGGTAGCCAATGCCCACCTCACACAGGTAGCGCAGCCGGGTGTTGATCTCTTCGAACAGCAGCTTGATCGCCTGCGCCTGGCCCGTGGCGTCTTCGCCAGCGGGCACCAGCGTGTCGGCCAGTGCGGCGAAGAAGCGGCGCAGGCGGTCCAGCGGCAGCAGCATCAGGTCGTGCAGGCACAGCCCGGGCAGGGCTTCGAGTTGCGCGCGCGTCCACTTCGCGCCGGCCGGCATTTGCCGCTTGGGTGGTGGCATGACAGCGTCAGCCTGATCCTTGGTGCCAATGCGCCAGAGCAGGCTGTCCGTTTTGAGCCGCGCGCCATGGCAGCTCGGGCATTCGGTGTAGCTGCGGTACTTGGACAAGAGCACGCGGATGTGCATCTTGTAGGCCTTGCTCTCCAGGTACTCGAAGAAGCGCGCGATACCGAACCAGTGCTGGTTCCACTTGCCGTTCCAGTCCGGCGAGCCGGCCTTCACCCAGTGCTGCTGCTCGGGCGTGAGCTTGTTCCACGGCGTGTCGCGCGGAATGCCAGCGGCTTCGGCGTGGCGCATCAAATCGTCTTGCGCCTCTTTCCAGGCCGGCGTTTGCAGCACCTTGATCGCGCCGCCACGCAGGGTGATCTTGTCGTTCGGAATCACCAGCCCGTAATCGACTCCGATGACCCGACCGAATCCGCGGCAAGCCTCACAGGCGCCGACCGCCGAGTTGAACGAGAACATCGACGGCGTGGGTTCGGTGTAGCGGATGTCGCTTTCCGGGCAGTGAAGGCCGGTGGAGAACCGCCAGATCGCCGGCTGTGCATCGAACTCGGCTTCCGATGAATGGGGGTCAGATTCCAATTGTTTGGCGTCTGGCAACACATACACCATGAGTTTGCCGCCGCCACGCTTCAACCCTGCCTCAATGGCCTCCATCACCCGCACCGGCTCGGCAGTGCCGATACGAAAACGATCTGCCACCACGTCCAGCAGCTTGACCGACTCCATGCCAGCAGATACCTTCTTCGCCTTGGTCGGCGCCTTGCCCTTGGCCTGTGGCTCGGGCACAGCGGCGCGTTGCACCAGGCGCTCGGCCTGCACGCGGGTGTAGCCGCTGGCTGAGAGCCACTGCTCGATTTCGGCCGGCGTGGTGCTCGCGGGCAGCTCCACCGGGAAGGTGACCACCAGCCGGGGATCGCCCTGGGCATGGGCTCGCGCGGCCAGCTCGGCATAGATCGAGTCTGGCGAATCGTGGCGCACGGGTTGCGCGGTTTCGCGGTCAAACAGCTCGGCACCGCGCGCAAACAGCAGCTTGAGGTGGTCGTTCAGCTCGGTCATGGTGCCAACCGTGGAGCGCGAGCTGCGCACCGGGTTGGTCTGGTCGATGGCGATGGCAGGCGGCACGCCGTCCACCCGGTCCACCGCCGGTTTGTCCATGCGGTCCAGGAACTGGCGCGCGTAGGCGCTGAAGGTTTCCACGTAGCGTCGCTGGCCTTCGGCAAACAGCGTGTCGAACACCAGGCTGGACTTGCCCGAGCCGCTTGGGCCGGTGACCACCGTCAACTCGCCGGTGCGGATGTCCAGATCGAGGTTCTTCAGGTTGTTCTGGCGTGCCCCGCGAATGCGGATCAGGCCCGTCTGCGCCAGTGTTGGCTCCCCTTCAGGATCGGGCTGGTCGTTGGCGCTGGCGCGGCATTCGTCGGACATATTGTGGGTTCCTTGAGGAAGCCAAACATTTTAGGAGTCTGTCGGACTTGGGGTGTCGACCGCGAAAATCGTCCC
>JBLIJY010000237.1:0-4489 GCA_047636095.1 Hydrogenophaga sp.
ACCAGATCGAACACGGTACCCAGGTTGACCGCAAAGCCTTCTTGGCGCTGACCCACAAACACCTTGCCGGGCATGGCGCAGCCGGGGATGTTGACGCTGTGGATGTGCTTTTGCGCATACGCCTCGTAGGCGGCGGCGTTGCCCAAGGTTTTGACGCCGATGTAGTCAACCGGCTTTTCAAAGGTCGCGCCACCAGCGGTCTTGGTCAGCGCTTGCACCTGGCCTTTGCGCCGGTCGCCGCGCACCACATTGACGCTGTAGGTTTCGTTGAGGTTCAAGTTAGCGTCGTTGACATTGGCCACCGGGCCGGCCTGAATCAGGGGAATGGCCACGTTCTGTGTGCCCACAGGAATGGCGACGCTGTTGAGCTTGTTCTGGAAGCGGAACTGGAAGGTGATGTCTTCCTTGGCGTCGCCGTTGTTGTCGATGTGAATTTCGTACTGCGCGTTCGGATCGAGCGAGAAGTAGTTCGGGCCACCATAGGCGTCTTGTAGCGGCTGGTAGTTGGCGATCAGGGTCACGTAGTCGCTGCGCCCGCCGGTGCCGTTGGCGGCAATACCCTCGTAGCTGCGGAACATGTAGAAGTCGGTGCCGTCGACCTTGGGGCTGGTGGTGATGAACGGTGCTTCGCGGTGGCTGGATGCGAGGGCGGTACCCGCTGTGGCCGCCAGCAGGCAAGCGGCGACGACCGGGCTGAGTTTCAACAATGACATGGGATATTTCCTGTGGGCTGCGGAACAGACCGTCCGCTCACTGGGTACGCAGCAAAACCGCGACTGGATTCACGGTGCGTCAAAAAAGATCAAAAAAAGTGCCTGCACCGCCATGCACCGAGTGGACAAAGAAAAAGGGCAGCCAGGAAAACCAGACCGCCCTTGCCACGCCGCATGAACTGCTCCACACCCTCACACGGCTTTCCAGAAAATACCGTCCGCCTGGTGTTTCACGATCTGCTGGGTACCCCTGTTGCTCATGGCACAGGCCGATCCTGGAATGCATGGGCTGGGATGAACAAGCTGACGGAAAGCGGTGTGACCGCGTGACTGGGCCGACCGATCAGGCGCCGAAAGACAGCGCGCCGTTGGGCAGCGGACGGCCCAGGGCTTGGGTGAGCACGGTGTAGTGCATGGTCTCGTCGGCCGCCAGGCGCGCCGCCACCTTGGCCAGATCGCTGTTGACAAAGGCGGGGATCACACCCAGGTAGGCGTTGGTGGCACCGAGCTCCAGGCGCGCAGCCAGGCTCAACACATCGGTTTGGTTCTTCAGCGAGGCGGCGTTGAGCCCCTGGGCGTAGGCATCAAGCTTCAGCTCGGCCACCGGCTTGCCGCCCATTTTTTCGATGGTGGCCACCAAGGCGTCGCGGTGGGCCTTGTGGTGGCCCTGAAAAGCCACGGCCACATCGAGCACCGGCTTTTGCAGCAGGCCGCTGCCCGCGCCGAGCTGGTAGGCGTTGATGGCTTCGTGCTCCAAGGCCAGCGCCACGTTGAGGATGGACACGTCTTTGGACATGTCGCCGTTCATGCCGGCGGCCATCACATCTTTGCCAGCCAGCAGCGCAATGGCGGCGGCAGACAGGGCGCCACCGCTGCGCATGAAGCTGCGACGCGATGCGGGAACGGCTGAAAGGATGGTGGTGCTGCTGAGGGTGTTCATGGCGCGTTTCCTGGAAGTTGGGCTGGCAAAAAATGGGTTTGTCTGCTGGTGCGGGCTGGGTGCCCACGATCTGGATACGCAGGGGGTGACCCGTTGGATTCATGTATTCATATGCATCGAAGGGATATGCCGTTGTTGAATCCGCTGTGTGGAAATCTGCGTAGTGGGTGGGCAAGCCACACATCACTGCCGCACACTTTCAGTCGCCCCGTACCTCCAACTTGCCCCAGGCTCACCATGAAACCCCAGCGCTTCCTGCCAACCGCCACACCCTGCCGCACCCCGCGTGTCACCGCTTTGCTCGCCCTGAGCAGCGCCATCTGGCTGGCCGCCACGCCCTTGGCCCACGCCGACACTGGCAAGCTCTTGCTGACGGGCGGCGTCAGCACGGTCGAAGGCGCGGCCGGTGGCGGGCTCTCGCCTTGGGCGGTGATCGGCACCCAAGCCACCGAGGGTGAAAACGGCGCCTCAGCCTTCGTGAGCCGCGCCGTTACCCAGGATTACGGCCTGACGGTCGTCGGCGCTGCTGTGGCCTTCAACAACCGCCTGGAGCTGTCGATTGCGCGCCAAGACCTCAACACCGGCATCGCCGGCCAGGGGCTCGGCCTGCCGGGTCTGCACCTGCGCCAGAACATCGTGGGCGCCAAGCTGCGCGTCATGGGCGACGCGGTGCTCGACAGCGATACCTGGATGCCACAGATCGCCGTGGGCATCCAGGCCAAGCAGCTGCAGTCCAGCGGCCTGGACAGCACGCTCGCCGCGCTGGGCGCCAAGCGCAGCGGCACCGACCTGTATGTGAGCGCCACCAAGCTGTTCCTGGCCCAGAGCATCTTGGTCAACGCTACCCTGCGCGCCACCAAAGCCAACCAGAACGGCCTGCTGGGCTTTGGCGCCACGCTGGGTGGCGCCGACAACGGCTATGAAGTTCAGCCGGAAATCTCGGTGGCTTACCTGCTGCGCAACAACCTGGCCGTGGGCTTCGAGTACCGCGGCATGCCCAACAAGCTGCAGCGCGCGGGCGCCGCCGCCGGCCTGGGCGACGGCCTGCGCGGCAACGACTGGAAAGACATCTTCATCGCCTGGGCCCCGAGCAAAAACGTCTCGCTGACCGCCGCCTACGTGGACCTGGGCCGCATCGTCCCAGCCACCACCAACAACAAGCGCCAGACCGGCTTTTACGTGTCGGCCCAGTTCGCGTTCTGACCCACCGCCAGTCCCTCATGCAAACGCCCTGAAAACACCGTAAAAACCCCATGAAAAAGTTACTCAACACCCTCACCCTGTCTATCGCCGCCACGCTCGCGCTGAGCAGCACCGCCACCTTCGCCCAAGGCAAGCCCCAGCCAAGCGACGCCAGCGCCTACCCGGTGGCCCCAGCGGCTGGCCTGTACCAGGCCTTCGGCGAACAGGCCGGCATTCGCTCGCTGATGGCCGACTTTGTGCTGCGCTTGCGCGCCGATGCGCGCATCGGGGAGCAGTTCAAAGAAACCAACCTCGACAACCTGGCCCAGCAGCTGAGCGACCAGCTGTGTCAACTCTCGGGCGGACCCTGCGTCTACGAGGGCGCTGACATGAAAGCGGCCCACGGCGACACAGAAGTGACCCGAGCCCATTTCAATGCCTTGGTGGAGGTGCTGCAGCAAACCATGACCGCGCGCGGCATTGCGTTCCAGCGCCAAAACCAGATGCTGGCCTTGCTCGCCCCGATGCACCGCGACATAGTGGTGACCCCATGAACGCACGCCCAACCCACCTGCGCCGACAGGCCGCGTGGACCCTGCTCGCGCTGGGCCTGCTCGGCAGCGCCGCCCACGCTGCCACGGTGCAGGTGACGGTGCTGGCGCGCGACGGCCAACCGCTGCCCGACGCGGTGGTGATTTTGGAGCCGATCGGCAACAGCGCGCGCCCCAAAGCGCCGCCGCCGGCCGAGTTTCTGATCACACAGGAGAAGATGCGGTTCATCCCTGCGCTCAGCGTGGTGCCAGCGGGTTCACGCGTGACCTTCAGCAACCTGGATCGCTGGGAGCACCATGTGCGCGGTCTGCCCGCCGGGCTCGCCGGGCTGACCGCAGCACCTGGCAGCGGCTTCGAGCTACGGCTGAATGGCAAGGTCGAGGACAAGCCTGCCAATAGCAGCGTGGTCACGCTCGACCCAATCGGCCCGATACAGCTCGGCTGCCACCTGCACGGCTCCATGCGCGGCAGCGTTTACGTGACCGACACGCCCTGGGCGGTGAAGACCAACGCCCAGGGTGTGGCCACGCTGCCCGATGTGCCCGAGGGCGCAGCGCGCCTGCGGGTCTGGCACGTGGACCAGCTGCTCGACGCCGCACCCACGCCGATCACCGTGACCCCGGTCATGGCGGTGAGCGTGGAGACGCGCGTCCAGCCACGCCGGCGCCGGCCATGATGGCCTGGCTGCGCGCGCAGCCAAGCGCAGCGGCGAAACCACCGCCCAAGCTGCCCCACAATGCGGGCATGGCAGACACCCACGACGGCGATTTGATGGCTTTGATCGAGCGCGTTGCAGCGCAGGACCAAGCGGCCCTGAAGACCTTGTACGACTTGACCTCGGGCAAGCTCTACGGTCTGGCGTTGCGGGTGTTGCGGCGCAACGAATGGGCTGAAGACGCGCTGCAAGACACCTTTTTGCAAATCTGGCGCACCGCGCCCGACTACCGCGCTTCGCTCAGCCCACCCATGGCCTGGCTGGGTTTGATCGTGCGCAGCCGCTCGCTGGACCTGCTGCGTCGGCGCAAGGCCGATCGCGAACACCTCACCGATGAGATCGACGACGTGATGAGCGAAACGCTGGAAGGCGATTCGCCCAACCCGA
>JBLIJY010000238.1:0-4486 GCA_047636095.1 Hydrogenophaga sp.
ATGCACCTCGGTCAGCTCGTTCAGACACGACTCGACGCTGGGGTGCACGCCGGTGATCAACTCCAGCTGCGATTCGCTGAAGTCGGTGGTGATGTGAGGGTGCGTGAGCGCACTGCCCAGACTGCCAAGGTGGGGGGTGACTGCCAGCTTGCCGTCGCGCTGCACGCGCAGGCTCTCTTTTTCAAGGCCACGGCGCATGCCTTGCAGCTGCTCGCCTGAAACGGTCGCCAGCTTTTGTTCGATGGTGCTCATACGGGTAGGGTTCGGATCCGGGGGGCGCAAGTTAACACGCCAGCGCCAAACCTGCTGGCAGCGCAGCGGCTGAACTGGGTGTGGGCAATGCCTGGGCAGGAAAGTGAGGCTCAGCGGGCTGGTGGCGCTGGAGCCACAGCTCGATGCGAGCAGGATCGTGCAGCAGGCGCAATTCGTCAAACGCCTGCTGCGCCTGTGGGTAGCGCCGGCACAGCGCGCCGAGCCATTGCTTGAGCCGCCCGGCCCGGTGGCGGGGCTCCACGCGCGTACTCACCTGGCGCCAGAAATCGCCCAGCAGGGGAACAATTTCGCCCCAGGCAACCGCGCCGCCGCTGCGAATGGCCAGCGCCAGGCCGGGGTCAGACACCATGCCGCGGCCGATCATCAGGTCATCGCAGCCGCTGACCGCGCGGCAGCGCAGCGCGTCTGCCACATTCCAGATTTCGCCGTTGGCCACCACGCGCAGCGAAGCGGGCAACACAGCGCGCACCTGCGCGATGCGCTCCCAGTAAGCGGGCGGGCGGTAACCGTGCGCCTTGGTGCGGGCGTGCACCACCAGCTCGTTGGCACCTGCGTCAGCAATCGCCAGCGCGCAGTCTTCGGCCCGGGTGTCGTCCTGGTAGCCCAGTCGCATCTTGGCCGACACAGGTATTTGCGGCGGCACCGCGCGCCGCACCGCCGCCACGATACGACCCACCAGCTCGGGCTCGTCGAGCAAGATCGCACCACCCCGGCTGTTGTTCACCGTCTTGGCGGGACAGCCGAAGTTGAGATCGATGCCAGGCGGGTTCAGCGTGGCCAGGCGCGCCGCGTTGTCTGCCAGGCAAGCCGGGTCGGAGCCCAGCAGCTGCGGGCGCACTGGCACACCGGCGCGGGTGCGCCCGCCTTGCAGCAGCTCGGGCACCACGCGGGTGAATACCCGCTCAGGCAACAAGGTGTCGGTCACACGGATGAACTCGCTCACACAGCGATCAACGCCACCGGTGCGGGTGAGCACATCGCGCAGCGTGGCATCGAGCAGGCCCTCCATGGGCGCGAGCAACAAGAGCATGGTCTGATCTGCGGTTGGAGAGCGTCAGTCTTTGACGGTGTGCAGGTGCACGTCGCACTGCGGGAACGGAATTTCCAGGCCAACCGCGTCGAAACGCTTCTTGACCGCTTCCTGCATATCGAAAAACACGCCCCAGTAGTCCGCGCTGGCGGTCCAGGCACGCACCTTGAGGTTGACCGAGTTGTCGGCCAGCTCGGCCACCACGATCTGTACGGGCGGGTCGCTGAGCACCCGCACATCGGCCTGCAGCAACTCGGTCAACGTGGTCTTGGCCAGATCGATGCTGCTGCTGTAGCCAATACCAAACTGCATGTCGACACGCCGGGTGAGCTGGGTGGAATAGTTGACGATGTTGCCATTGGCCACAGGCCCGTTGGGCACAAACACCTCTTTGTTGTCGGGCGTGCGCAGCACCGTGTAGAGCAACTGGATACCGTACACCGAGCCACTCACGCCCTGCATCTCCACGTAATCGCCCACTTTGTAGGGCTTGAACAGAATGAGCAGCACACCACCGGCGAAATTCGACAAACTGCCCTGCAAGGCCAGCCCCACGGCCAGACCAGCGGCACCTAGCACCGCAATGAACGAGGTGGTGGCCACCCCCAGCATGCTGGCGACGGTGATGATCACCAGCACCTTGAGCGACAGGCCGATGAGGCTGCGCAAAAAGTGGCGCAAGGTGATCTCCAGCCCCAGCTTTTCCATGCGCTGGTCGATGTGCCGGGCAATCCAGCCGGTCAGCCATAGGCCAGCTCCCAGCACCAGCAAGGCGAGCAGGAACTGACCACCCCACTGGACGGCGAGTTGGGTGACGCGTTCAGAATTCAATTCGGACAAAACAAAGCTCCTTGTGAGGAAATGGGGTGAAGAAAGTGGTGTGGGGAAGGTGCGCAGGCGCTTCACTGGGACAGGCAATACCTTATCAGCCCTGTGCTTTGTGTCTGATCGTCGGCACTGGGCGCGCCCACCGGTCGCATCGCGCGCATCAGTTCCGATAGCATCAGGCGTCCCCTTCTTTTGGATCTCTATGAATTCCAGCTTTTCCTGTGCGCGCGGCCTGGGGACCGCATTGTTGCTGACTTGGGCCGCGTCTGGTGCATTCGCACAGACGGCGTCTGTCCCGCCATCGCCCACCACACCCGCCCTGGCGTCTGCAGCCGCCCCGCAGGTAAGCACCGCGCGCATCGGCACCTTCAAGCAGGTGCAAGGCGATGCGTGGATCGGTGTTAACACGGCGCGTCGGGCCGCACAGCCCGGCGCCGGCGTGGGCCTGGCTGACCGCCTGAGCACGGGGCCACAGGGCGCGGCGACCCTCATGCTGAAAGACGGTACCGCGCTTACCCTGGGCCCAGATTCCGTGATGGATCTGCGCCAGTTTCAGTTCGACTCCACCACCCAGCAAGGCAACTTCCTGCTCGATCTGCTGCGTGGCTCGGTGCGGGTGGTGACCGGCCTGCTGGCCAAGGTGAACCCGGAGCTTTTCAAGGTGCAGACACCCACTTCGGTGGTGGGCGTGCGGGGCACCGATTTCATCGTCGAAACCCAGGATGCCCGCTGAGATGACCGCCACTTTTTCCCTCCCACGCCGCGCCCGTATTGGCGTCGCTTTGGCTTTTGCCGTTCTGCTGAGCGCCTGCGCGCCCGCCACCCGCATCACACTGCTGCCACAGTCCAGCGGTGCGCCCAGCGCGGTGGTGGTATCCACCGGCCAAGGTGTGCAGGTTCTGGCCCAGCCTTATGCAGTGGCCGAAGTGAACCGCAGCGGAAGCATCGGCCTTAACGCCACCACCGCAGAGGCGGTGCGGGAGCGGCATCCCGAACTGCTCGCGCTGCAACCTCCAGCGCCACAGCGGTTTGTGCTGCAGTTCGAGCCTGGCAGGTCGCTGCTGACGCCAGCGTCGCAGGCGCTGTTACCGGAGGTGATCACGCGCGCACTGAGCCGCGCCGGCGGCGAGATCGTCATCACCGGTCACACCGACCGTCAAGGTTCGCTCGACGCCAACGACCGCCTGTCGCTGGAGCGCGCGCAAGCTGTCCGCGCGCTGCTGATCGAGCGCGGTTTCCCGCCCGAGCGAATCGACGCGGTGGGCCGCGGCGAGCGCGAGCCGGTGGTGGCGACCGAAGACGAGGTGGTCGAGCCGCGCAACCGCCGCGCCGAGGTGTTGGTGCGCTGAATGCCCACCGTGAGTCACGAGCACAGCCTCACCCCATCCCTGCGAGAGCTGATGGCAAGCCGGCGCACCGCTGCCCTGGGCACGGTGAACGCAACGGGCGCCGCGTTTGTGTCGCTGGTGCCGTTCGCCATCGACCCCGCTTCGGCCAGCCTGGTCATCCACATCAGCGCTCTGGCGGCCCACAGCCAGAACCTGCAGACCCGACCACAGGCCTCGCTCATGGTGGCCGACGCTGAGTCAGCGGGCCAACCAGTGCACGCGCTGGCGCGGGTAAGCATTGAGGTGTTCGCCACCTGGGCCGAGCCGGGCAGCGCGCTGGCGTTGCAGTGCCGCGCCGCTTACCTCGCGCGCTTTCCCGAGGCCGAGCCCATGACCACCCTGGGCGATTTTCGTTTCGTGCGCTTGTCGCCTCAAGGCGCGCGCCAGGTGGCGGGCTTTGGCGCCGCACGCAGCCTGAGCGCCGACGAGCTCGCGCAGGCGCTCGGCCAGAGAACCGCTTGACACCCGAGCTCACCGCCCTGCACATCGACGCCAACCTGCTGGTGCTCGACAAACCCGCCGGCCTGCTCTGTGTGCCGGGCCGAGGTCCCGACAAACAAGACTGTCTAAGCGCGCGCGCTGCCGTGCAGTGGCCAGACGCCAAGGTGGTGCACCGGCTCGACATGGCCACCTCGGGCCTGGTGCTCATGGCGCGCGGCATCGAGGCGCAGCGCGCGCTCAGCCTCGCCTTTGAGAAGCGTCGGGTGCACAAGCAGTACACCGCCGTGGTCTGCGGTGTACTGCGCAATGCGCTGCCTGACAACAGTTGGAGCACCATCGACCTGCCCTTGCTGCTGGACTGGCAGAACCGCCCGCGCAGCGTCGTCAACCACACCGAGGGCAAGCCCAGCCTCACGCGCTGGTGTGTCGCCGAGTCCGGGCCTGGCGATCCACCCCACACCACCCGGCTGGCGCTCGAACCCGTCACCGGCCGCTCGCACCAGCTGCGCGTGCACCTGCAGGCCAT
>JBLIJY010000239.1:0-4484 GCA_047636095.1 Hydrogenophaga sp.
CCGAAAGCCCGCACCGCGCGGCCCTCAGCGTTGCGCTCGAACTCGGCGCGGGTGGTGAACCAGCGGTCTTTGCCGTCCAGGCGCATGCGGTAGCTGATGTTGTAGGTTTTTTCGCCTTTTAGGGCCGCGACCCATTCGGTGTTGATCCGCGCATGTTCCGAATGGTGAATGTGTTTTTGCAGATCCGGACCGGAAAAGGACGCTTGTGGAAGACCCAGCCGATGGTGGGAGTCCCCCAAAGCGCGGAACATGTTGTCGGCGATGTCCCATTCCCAGCTGGTGAAGCCCGCCAAAATTTGTGCCTGGCGCAGCAGCCGCTCTTGGACGCGCATCGCTTGCCCGGCGGCTTTGGCAGCGCCAATGTCCTGCGTCACGAAAATGAAGTAATCGGGCAGTCCATTGGATTGGCGGACCAGTGCCACCGTGAGCTGAACCCAGACGATATGGCCCTTTTTGTGGATGTAGCGCTTCTCCAGCGCGTAGCGGTCGCGCTCGCCCGCGAGGGTCTGGGCGAACAGGCGCTCATCGGTCGCGACGTCCTCGGGCGCGGTGATGTCGACAAATCGCATCTTCAGCAGCTCGTCGCTGGTGTAGCCCACCAGTTGGCAGAAAGCCTGGTTGACGCGCTGCAGGCGGCCCTCCAGCGACATATGCGACATACCAGCGGCAGCGTGCTCGAAGGTAGTCAAAAAATGTTGCTGGCTGGTCCGAATCAGCTCGCCGGCTTCACGCAATTGCCGGTTTTGCCGCTGCATGCCCCAGATCACGGTCGCCACCAGTCCCTGGGTGATGAGATGCCAGAGATTCAGCCAAAAGGCCTCCACCAGATTGTCAATGGCGAAGCTGAAAGCGGGCGGAATCAGCATGAAGTTGAGCAGCAGCATGCCCAGCGCAATGCTGACAAGCCCAGCGTACAGACCGCCATAGAAAGAAGCGATGGCCACCGCCAGCGTCAGGGTGACGAAACGCCCACCCGACTCCGCTGGGGCGAGCTCCATGCGCATCCAGGCGGCCGCTGCGGTGACCAGCACAGCGACCACCAGGCGCAGGGCCAGCCCATGCTGTTCTGGCTGCCAGGCGAGCAGCCGTGCGAACAAGGAAGGGGATGTAGGGGAGGTGGTTGTAATCGGTCTTGTCATGGCGGGTACCAGCCCACACTGGGCCACCCGATATTTATACCCAAGATAACGCGATGCAACCGGCCGAAATTGCCGGGCATACCCAAGCCAATTGCGGGCTATGGCCGTTGGTCGAGCGCCTGAATCATCTGGTCAACCGCAACAGAGGTCTCCAGCGGCCGCTCCATCGGAAACAGGTGGGAGCCTGCCAGCAATTGCAGGCGCTCCGGGTGGGCTTTGCCCACCAGCTTGCGCGTCATCGCCATGCCCACCTGCTGCATCTCTTGCGATTCGGTGCCACCCAGGAAGCCGACCGGGAAGCCCAGCGGGTGGCGGCGCAGCAGACGGTCCAGGTTGTGCGGCAGGGTGTTGTAAATCGCGGTCTCCACCTCGCGCTCGAAACTGAGCACGCGCCGTGGCCCTTGGGGTGTGTCGGCATCTTGTGTTGCGTGGTCGATGTAGTCGCGCAGCACCTGAGGCTCCCAGCGGGCAAACGCTTTCTTGCGCGCAAAGTGGTCCAGCGCGGCCTGTGCGTCGGGCCAAGCGTTGCGCCGGCGCCGGCTGATCTTGCCGGGCGACACCAAGCCCACCAGCTGGGTGCGTTTGATCAACTCCAGCGTGCGCGCGCGCCAGCCGCCCAGCACCGGCGAATCGATCAGCAGCACACCGCGCACCGGGTGCCCGCCCAGCCGAGGGTGGCGGGCCGCGCACATGATGCTCAGGAAGCCGCCCAGCGAGTGCCCCACCAGCCAGGCCCCGCGGCCGTGTTGCTCGATCTCGGGCGCTGCGAAATCCGCGAGCTGTTGCACCAGATGCGGCCAGTTGCTGGTGACCGGGTAGGCCGGGTCGTGGCCGAATTTTTCCAGCGCCCGCACGGCGTGTCCGCGCGCGCGCAGCGAGCGAAACAAGCTGGCGTAGGTGCTGGCGGGAAAGCTGTTGGCATGGGAAAAAACGATCAGGGACATGCGGGCTTGTATCGGGCAGGGGCGCAGACGATACCGCAGCCAGAGCGTGTCACTGCCCACAGTGGCGATGCGTGGGCGACAGGACAACCTGCTGTTGATACCTGCAGTGGGGCGGAGCATGGGGCCCAGGTTTCGCCGCTGGGCCGCCCCAAGGCGAAACAGCCCCCTCGGGGGGCAGCGACCCGCGCCAGCGGCGGAGCATGGGGGCCAGTTTTTTAGATCAGTCTCTCGCGCTCGTGGCCGATCTTGCGCAGCGGCTGGTGGCGTTCGCTGGCACCCATCAGGGGCACGGCGGTGGCGGTACCGTCCCAGGTCGGGTGTTCGATGCTGTCGAACACCTCGCGCAGCTTGTGGCCCCAGGTCTCTCGCAGCATGCGCAAATAGGGGTTGTGCTCGTCGATGCAGGCGATGCGGTCCGATGCCAGCCGATCCGCTTCGTACACCGCCAGATCCAGCGGCAGGCCCACCGAGAGGTTGGACTTGAGCGTGGAGTCCATCGACACCAGCAGGCACTTGGCCGCCTCGTCCAGCGGTGTCTCGGGCGTGATCACGCGGTCGAGCACCGGCTTGCCGTACTTAGACTCACCGACCTGGAAGAACGGCGTCTCGGCGGTGGCCTCGATGAAGTTGCCGGCGGAATACACCTGAAACAAACGCATGCCCTCGCCGCGTATCTGGCCACCAAAAATCATGGAGACGTTGAAGTCCAGCCCGGCACGCTGCAGCGAGTCGCCATCGCGCTCATAGACATGGCGCACTGCCGAGCCCAACACGCGCACGGCATCGAACATGCTGGTGGCGTTCCAGATCGTGATCGGCGCGCCGCCGTCCTGACTCGCCAGTTTCTCCACCTGGAGCATCTCGCGCACCGATTGCGAGATGCTCAGGTTGCCAGCCGAGAGCAGGCACATGAAACGCTCGCCTGGCTTTTCGTAGACGATCATTTTGCGAAAGGTGCCGATCTGGTCGAGCCCGGCGTTGGTGCGCGAGTCGGAGAGAAAAACCAGTCCGGCTTTGAGTTTGACGGCGACGCAGTAAGTCATGGCGGGTTCCGGGCGATTTTCTTCAGTTGGTAGAGCTGTTCCAGCGCTTCGCGCGGGGACAGGGTGTCGGGATCGATACCGTCGAGCGCTTGCTGCAGCGGGTGCGGCTCGGGCTCGGCGCTGAGCGGTGGTGGTGCAAACAAATCCACCTGACTGCGCTGTTGGTGGCTCTGCTGCTCCAATGCGGCCAGCGCGGTGCGCGCCTGCTGCACCACCGTGCTGGGCACGCCCGCCAGACGAGCCACCTGGATGCCGTAGCTGCGGCTGGCCGGGCCGGGTTCAATTTGGTGCAGGAACACGATGCCACCCTCGCCAGCGCGTTTGCTGCCACCCTCAACCGCGCTCACGTGCACGTTGATGGCCGCGTGGTGGCTGGCCGGGAATTCGGTGAGCTCGAAATAGTGGGTGGCAAACAGGGTGAAGCAGCGCGCTTTGTCGTGCAGGTGCGCGGCGATGCCACCGGCCAGCGCCAGGCCGTCGAAGGTGGAGGTGCCGCGCCCGATCTCGTCCATCAGCACCAGGCTTTGCGCTGTGGCGGCGTGCAGGATCTGCGCCGCCTCCAGCATCTCGACCATGAAGGTGGACTGTGCGTTGGCCAGGTCGTCGGCCGCACCAATGCGGGTGTGGATGGCGTCGATCGGGCCGAGTCGGCAGGCCTGCGCCGGTACGTAACTGCCGATGCTGGCCAGCAGCACGATCACCGCCACCTGGCGCATGTAGGTGCTTTTGCCGCCCATGTTGGGGCCGGTGATGACCTGCATGCGCGCTTTCGGCCCCAGCACCGTGTCGTTGGCGATGAAGCTGCCGGCACTGGTTTCGTTCAGCCGCGCCTGCACCACCGGGTGGCGCCCAGCGCGGATCTCGATGCAGGGCTCGGCCACCAGATGCGGCGCGTTCCAGCCAAGCGTGAGCGAGCGTTCGGCCAGCGCACACAGGGCGTCGAGCGCGGCAATGGCGCGCGCCACGCGGGTCAGCGGCTCGACAAAGCCCTGCAATTCGTCGAGCAAAGCCTCGTAGAGCTGCTTCTCGCGCGCCAGGGCGCGGTCTTGTGCGCTAAGCGCCTTGTCTTCAAAAGTCTTGAGTTCCGGCGTGATGAAGCGCTCGGCATTTTTCAGCGTCTGGCGCCGGCGGTAGTCGTCGGGCACCTTGCTGGCCTGGCCTTGCGTGACCTCGATGTAGAAGCCGTGCACCTTGTTGAACTGCACCCGCAGGTTGGCGATGCCGGTGCGCTCGCGTTCGCGCACTTCGAGTGCGAGCAGAAAGGCGTCGCAGTTGTTCTGGATGCTGCGCAGCTCGTCGAGATCGGTATCGAAACCGTCGGCGATCACACCGCCGTCGCGCACCAGCGCCGCCGGCTC
>JBLIJY010000240.1:0-4476 GCA_047636095.1 Hydrogenophaga sp.
CTTCACCGGCCGATTGCCACACCTTTCCAGAACGCAACGCGTCCGCGGATGTTCTCGGCCTCGGGCTTGGGATCGGCGTAGCACCAGGCCGCGTTGGTGTTGAGTTCGCCGTTGACCAGCAGCGAGTAGTAGCTGGCCTGGCCTTTCCAGGGGCAGCTGGTCTTGTGGTTGCTGAAGGTCACGTAGTCCCGGTTGATCGCGCTCTCAGGAAAGTAGTGGTTGCCTTCGACCAGCACCGTGTCGTCGCTCTCGGCCACTACCACGCCGTTCCAGCTTGCCTTCATGGTTGCCGCCTCACTTGTTCTTTTCTTTGCCGCGCAGCGCCACCGAAGTCATCGGCGCCGTGGGCCGGTCGGAGGTGCTCGGGCCTTTGGGCAGCGAGTTGTCTTTTTTGGGTTTCTTGGCCATTTTTTCGTTGCGCTGTTCTTTGCCCATGGTGGACTCCTGTGGTGACCGTGACAGGTCGGGATTGGGCGATGTTACGGCAGAAATTGCGCAGTTTGCTGGCCTGCTTTCAAGGCGCTTGTACGCCGATCAGCCGCGCCAGTTCCTGCGTGCTGAGCGCGCCAGCGTGGGTCACGGTTTGGCCACTTTGAGCGTGGCGCGCCACGATGAAGGGCACCGACTCGGCGCCCAGCCGTTGCAGCAGCGTGGTGTTGGCCTGGATCGACGTCTCAACCGCCTCGGGCACGCTGGCCGACGCCGACATGCCGCCTTGCCCGCTGAGCAAAGCCTGCTCATGGGCGGTCATGGCCGCCGCCGGATCGCTGGCATGCATCAGCGCTGCGCCTTGCGGCAGGCTTTTGGCGCCCATCAGGCTGACCGGCAGCCAAACAAACTTTACCTTGCTCTGCAAAGGCAGCGAGGCGTTCCAGAGATGGCCGCAGTGCGGGCATTGCGGATCAAACAGCACATACACCGCGTTGGCGGCCATGAGCGTGCCCACCGTGAAGCCTTTGCCTTCGGTCGCCACCGTGGGGTAGGCTTGATCGGCGGCGATGGGCGTGGCAGCGAGGTTCTGGTCCTGCGGCGAACAGGCCGACAGCAGTGCCAGGCCGGTCAGCAGAGCGGGCAGCAGAAGGATGCGGGCGATTTTCATGGTGCTTGGGGAGAAAGACGGCGGTTACTTTGGGCACGTTGACCATTGTGCCGCCCTTGTGCTGTGCTGCCCAGCGCGATGCCTTCAGACGTGATCGAACCCGTGCGCCAGCCGGCTCAGGCGGGCGGTGGTCTCGAAAAACCCGGCGATGGTCTCGTCGATGATTTGCTGCGCGGTTTTCACCTCGTTGATGAGCGCCACGCTCTGCCCGGCCAGTGCCGGCGCGGCCTCCATATCGCCCTCGAAATACACGCGCTGGATACCGGCGAAGGTGTCCGCTGGCATCACACCGGCCTCATGGATGGCGGCGGTGCGCTGCGATTTGAGCGCGCGGATGCAGGGGCTGGATTTCTTGTTGAGTACCCAGGTGCCGGTATCGCCGGCCTGCACGATCGCCTGTTTGTAATTGCTGTGCACGGGGCTCTCGATACACGAGACAAAGCGCGTGCCCATCTGAATCCCTTCGGCACCCAGCGCAAAAGCAGCGGCCATGCCGCGTCCATCCACAATGCCGCCGGCGGCGATCATGGGCACGTCAACCCGTGCGCGGATTGCCTGCAGCAGCACCAGGGTGGACACTTCTTCTGGGTTCTTGAAGCCGCCGCCCTCGGCGCCTTCGACCACCAGGCCGTCCACCCCGGCATCCACGCACTTGAGCGCGGTCTCCACCGTGGGCACCGCGTGATAAACCGTGATGCCTGCGGCCTTCAGCGGTGCGATGAACTTCGCCGGGCTGCCGGCCGAGGTGGTCACGAACTTCACGCCTGATTCGCAGACGAAGCGCAGCATGGCGTCGTCCTTCAGGAAACGGATCGGCAGGTTGACACCAAAAGGCAGGCCACTGGCCGCCATCTTGGTGATCTCGGTCTGGCAGTTCGCGGTTTCGCCCGACGAGGTTTCGATGATGCCCAGCCCGCCCGCGCGCGACACCGCCGAGGCAAGCGGAAAGCGCGCGATCCAGCCCATGGGCGCCTGGACGATGGGGTAGCGCGCGCCGGTGTGGGCGAGCACGCGGTTGCGTGGGGTGTTCATGGGGCTCCTCGGTGGTGGTTCGTCGGCCCGCATTGTTGGCGCGGCCGGACGCCCACCCTTGTCGCTCGCGTTACCGCTCTCCCCAGCCCGCAGTCTGGCGTTTTGAACATGGGGCTGTGGATGGACCCCGGTCACGGATGCCGTGCTTCAGGTGCGCGCAGGTTCCCGCGCCCAGACCAGCAGCAGGTTGTTGGCCGGCATGGGGTGGCGCTCGCGCAAGCGCAAGCCAGCGGTCTGAGCCTGTTGCGCCACGGCGTCCAGCTGCCGCAGACCCCATTGCGAATCGCTGGCCCGCAGGCTGGCGTCGAACGCGAAGTTGCCGGGTGAGGTGGGGACGTCTTGTTCCAGATACGGGCCGTAGGTGATCAGCACGCCTTCAGGGGCGAGGCATTGCGCGGCGCCTTGCATCAGCCCGGCGCAGGCAGTCCAGGGCGCGATGTGCAGCAGATTGGCGCAAAAAATTGCGTCAAAGGTCTGCTCAGGCGAGGCCAGTGGCCAAGACGAGCGGGTCACGTCCAGTGCGTGCGCTGGCTGCACCTGTTTTTGCAGCCCTGCGATTTGAACGCGGGCATTCACGGCGGCGACCAGCAACGGATCGTTTTCGGTCGGCTGCCAGTGCCAGCCCGGCAGGTGTTCGGCAAACCAGACCACATGCTGCCCTGGACCCGAGGCGATTTCCAGCGCGCGGCCTTGCTCGGGCAGCAGCGATTGCAGCCGCTCCAGAATGGCCTGCTTGTTGCGCTCGGCGGCCGGGCTGAATGGCAGGGCACCCCCGCTCATAGCTTGGCCCTCAGACCGAACACACTGCTCGTGTCACCGACCAGACCAGCGGACACAAACACCAGGGCCACGCAGCAGCCGATGACCAGACCGCCCAACAGACGGTGCTGCCAGTCGAGGGGAGCGCGCCTCAATTCACCAGCACCAGTTTGCCCTTGACCGAGCGCGATCCCATCACCGCGAATGCCTGCGGCAGTTCTTGCATGGGAAGGGTCTGGTCGATCTGCGGCTTGATCTGGCCTTTGAGGTACATGCCGGCCAGGGTTTGCATCATCTGCGCGTTGGTCTGCGGCTCGCGTTTGGCGAACTCACCCCAGAACACGCCCACAATGCTCGCGCCCTTGAGCAGGGTGAGATTGAGCGGCAGGCTGGGGATGGGGCCGCTGGCAAAACCCACCACCAGGTAGCGCCCGCGCCAGGCGATGGAGCGGAAAGCCGGCTCGGCGAACTCGCCGCCCACCGGGTCGTAGACTACGTCTGGGCCTTTGCCATCGGTCAGGCGTTTGATCTCGTCGCGCAGGCCCTTGGCCGGCGTGTGCACGCTGTAGTTGATGGTCTCATCAGCCCCCAACGTTTTGCACAGCGCGCATTTTTCGTCGGTCGATGCGGCGGCAATCACCCGCGCACCGGCGGCCTTGGCCAGCTGGATCGCCGCTGTGCCCACGCCGCCGGCTGCGCCCAGCACCAGCACCGTCTCGCCTGCTTGCAAGGCGGCGCGGTCCATCAGGCCGTGCCAAGAGGTGGCGTAAATCATGATGAAGGCCGCAGCGTCTACCGGCGAGAAGCCGGGCGGCAGGGGCATGCACAGGTTGGCGGGGGCTATGGTGTGGGTGGCGAAACCACCGGTGCCGCTCAAACACGCCACACTCTGGCCAGCCTGCAAATGCTTCACGCCTTCGCCCACCGCGCGCACCACACCGGCGTATTCCGAGCCGGGCACGAAGGGCAGCGGGGGCTTCATCTGGTACTTGTTCTGCACGATGAGCAGATCGGGGAAGTTCAGGCTCGCCGCTTGGATTTCAATCAGCACCTCGCCCGCTTTGGGTTCGGGGGTGGGCAGCTCGGTCCACTTCAGGGCGTCGACGCCCACCGGGTTTTCGCATAGCCAGGCATGCATGGGATGTCCTCTCAGGTCGATGTTCAAAGACCCATGATAGGCAGACGCCGCTCGCACGCGCAGCGCATCAGCCCGATGCGCTGTCGCTGGCGTGACCGTGTGCGGCGAATGCCCCGCGGCGGCTGGGCACTGTGTGCAAGCCACCTAAAATCGCGCACATGAAAATTCTCATCTCCAACGACGACGGATACCAGGCCAGCGGCATCGTGGCGCTCTTTGAAGCGGTTCGGGCGTTGCCCGGGGTGGAGGTGGAGGTGGTGGCGCCCGAGCACAACAACAGCGCCAAGTCCAATGCGCTCACCCTGCATTCGCCGCTGTACGTGCACACCGCGTACAACGGTTTTCGGTATGTGAACGGCACGCCAGCCGATTGCGTGCACATTGCGCTGACCGGCCTGCTGGGTTACCGGCCCGACCTGGTGATCTCCGGCATCAACAACGGCGCCAA
>JBLIJY010000241.1:0-4448 GCA_047636095.1 Hydrogenophaga sp.
GCGGTCGTCACCGCCACCGGCTGCGAGCTGATCAGCCGCGGCGTGCCGGTGCAGGCCGACGAGATCGAAGCGCTGATGCGCGGCTGAACCGCATCCACCTGCGTCGAACTGAACGGCCTTGCGCATCGTCAGCGTCAACATCGGTTTGGCTCAACGCCTGCGCGTCGGCGAGCGCACCGTGTTGAGCGCCATCGGCAAGGCGCCGCGGGTCGGTGCGGTGGCGGTGGGCGTCCTGGGGCTGGTGGGCGACGAACAGGCCGACCTCAGCGTCCACGGTGGCCTGGCCAAGGCGGTTTACGCCTACCCGATGGAACACCTGCCGTTTTGGACCGAGCAGCGGCGCATTCACGGGGTGAGCCTGTTCGACGAGACGCTGGGACCCGGCTTCATGGGCGAGAACCTGAGCATCCAAGGCCTGCTGGAAAACGAGGTGTGGATCGGCGACGAGCTGGTGCTGCCGGGCTGCGTGCTGCGCGTGAGCGCGCCGCGTGAGCCGTGCTTCAAGTTCAACGCGGTCATGGGCATGAACACCGCCGGGCGGCTGATGGTGCAGCAGGCTTGCCCTGGGTTTTATCTGGCGGTGGCGCAGCCCGGCAGCATCGAGGCGGGGCAAACCTTCAGCTTGCGCCCTGGCTCGCGCGGGCTCAGCGTGCGCGAGGCGTTCTTGGCCAAGCGGGTGAAGCACCTGCGCTGATGCCTGAAAGACACAGCGGCGATGTCAGAGCAAGCCCCACCCGTCCTGTGTCTTGCCATGAACCCGGCCGTGGACCTCGCCACCGACACCGAGCGCGTGGTGCCCACGAACAAGCTGCGCTGTGGCGTGCCTTCGCACGACGCTGGCGGCGGCGGGATCAACGTGGCGCGGGTGCTGACGCGGCTGGGCGGCTCGGCACACGCGCTGTGCCCGGTCGGCGGGCCTAGCGGCGAATGGCTCAAGAGCCGCATGCTCGACGAGGCTTTGGCCTCCACCTTTTTGCCCATGGCCATTGAGACCCGGATGAGCTTCACGGTGCATGAACAAAGCAGCGGCGCAGAGTACCGCTTCGTCATGCCCGGGCCCACGCTGTCCGAGGCAGATTGGCGGTCTTGTTTGCACGCCTTGACAGACCTCAACCCCTTCCCGGTCTGGGTGGTGGCCAGCGGCAGCTTGCCGCCCGGCGTGCCGGTGGATTTTTACGCTCGGCTGGCGCGCCTGTGCCGCGATCGGGGTGCGAGGCTGGTGCTCGACGCGGCGATGCCCGCGTTGGCGCCAGCCATGACCGAGGGCGTGTATCTGGTCAAGCCCAACCTGCGCGAGCTCAGCGAGCTGGTGGGCGCGCCGCTGGCAAGCGCTGACGCATGGTGCGCGGCGGCGCAAGGCTTGGTCGACCGGGGCGCAGCCGAGGTGGTGGCGCTCACGCTGGGCCACCTGGGTGCGGTGCTCGCCACGCGCGAAGGCCTCTGGTGCGCCGGTCCGCTGCCCGTGCCGGTGGTCAGCGCGGTGGGCGCGGGCGACAGCTTTGTGGGCGGTATGGTGTGGGCTTTGCATGACGGCCAGCCGCTCATGGACGCCTTCGCCTGGGGCGTGGCAGCCGGCTCGGCCACCTTGCTCACGGCGGGCACCGGCTTGTGCCGCGCCGAGGATGTGCAGCGGCTGCGGGCGCAGGTGGTGCTGTCTGCGCCAGCGACAGATGGTTTCCCCTGACCGTTTCATCGCCGTTGTGCCGCTGGCTGGCTGGCTCGGTGGCGGTGGCGTCGCCCGGCGGCATCGGGGCTGGGCCAACTTTCAGCCCGTGCCCGTGCCCGTGCCCGTGCCCGCACCCGCCAGGGCACAGCGTGCGTGACGCGTTCGCGGCCCAGCTGGTCAAGCCCCCGCGCTCATCAAGTCGTCAAGAAAAGCCCAGCAAATACGCCAAGTCTTTCTGCGCTGCCGGTCGCTCCAGTGTCAGATGGCGCTCCAGATCGCACAGATGCTGGTCCATCAAGGCCACCGCCTGATTCGCATCTCCCCGGGCAATGCATTCCACGATGCGCTCGTGCTCGTCGTGCTCACAGGCGGCGTTGCCTGGCGGCTGGTGCACCGCCACGATCAGGGAGCAGCGCGAAACGATTTCGATCAGGTACTGTTTCAGGATCGTATTGCCCGCCAGTTCAGCCAGCCGCAGGTGGTAGGCGCTGGCCAACCGCGCCCAGGACGGCTGGTCAAACCGATGCATGGCTTGATGCTCATCGCGCAGCTGATCGCGCAGCGACAACAAGTCCTTGGGGGTGGCGCGTTCGGCCACCAGCCGCACGATGGCGGCCTCCAGCGCGCGTCTGGCCTCGAATATCTGCTGGGTTTCCTCGCGGGTCGGGATCGCCACGATGGCGCCCTTGTTGGGTCTTAGCTGAACAATGTGGTCGTGGGCCAGTCGCTGCAGCACCTTGCGCACCACCGCGCGGCTGGCCCCGAACAGGCTGCACAAGGGGGCTTCGGGCAGCTTGGTGCCAGGCGCCAGGCGCTGGCTCATCACACCGTCGAACACCGCGCGGTAAATGCGATCTTCCGGATCACCTTCTGCGGTTTCGGGTGGCTCCATGCGCGCCGCTACCGGGCTGAGCGGCGCGGTCTTGTTGGCCAGCGGCTTGGCGCTGGGCTGGCGTTTTTTTCGGGGGGGCGCAGTGGGTTCAGAAGCGTCAGGCATGGAGCATTCCTTGCAGTTTGGCCGCCAGTCTAATCAGCGCGAGGTCGCTGTCCGCCGGCCCCAGCAAAGACACGCCCAGCACGCCACCGCCAGCCAGACGAACCGGCAGGCTCACCTGCGGCAGTCCCGCCAGTCCGGCGATGCAGGTGATGGCCATGGTGCGCAGGCGAACCGCATCCACAGCGCTGGGGTCGGCGTCGCGTCGCGGCGCCAGGCTCGCAGCCGACGGCAGTATCGCCACGCCATCGGCACCGAGCAGGTCGCGCACCTGTTGTCGAATGGCCTGCGCCTGATCTCGTGCGCCCCGGGCCGCCTCATCGGTGACCCGGCTGGCGGCTTTCCAGCGCGCTGCAATGGGCTCGCCAAAGTGGGGAGTGTGCTCGGTGATCCAGGCGCCATGCGTGGCCCAGCCTTCGTGGGCGCCCGCCGTGGCGTAGACCTGGCGCCAGTCGGTCAACGGCGTGTCCCCGGCGAAGCGTTGGGTCATGGCTTGGGTACCCAGAAGCGCGGCCAGCGCGTCGCGTGCGCGCTGCAACGGCTCGGCGAACACCGGGTCGGCCAGCGCCCACGCGTCCTGCGGTAGCAGCACACGCTGCGGCTCAAAGTGGCTGGCCGGCAGCAGCTCAGCACCCACGCGCTCGAACGTGGCGCTGTCGTGCGCCAGCCAGGTGACCGTGTCGAAACTGGGGTGCAAGGGCACAAGCCCTTGCGCTGACACCAGGCCATGTGTGGTGCGCAAGCCCCAAAGACCGGTGTAGCTGGCGGGCACGCGGGTCGACCCGCCGGTGTCGGTGCCGAGCGCAAAGTCCACCAGGTGGGCGGCCACCGCAGCGGCCGAGCCGCTGGAGGAGCCTCCAGGAACGCAGTCGAGCGCGACGCTGTTGATGGGCGTGCCGTAATGCGCGTTGTCACCGTGCAGGCTGTAGGCGAGTTCATCGGTCAGCACCTTGCCGACCAGCGTTGCACCTGCCGCGAGCAACTGCGCCACCACCGGACTGTGTTCGGTTGGCACCGGGTGCGTGGCGAGCCAGGTGGGGTTGCCCGCGCCGGTGGGATGACCAGCCACATCGAATACGTCTTTTGCGGCGAACCGCAGCCCGCTCAAGGCGCCGCTGGCGGTGGGCTCCACCACAAAACGGCCATGTGGAACCCAGGCGCCCACGGTATCGGTGATCGGAAAAGTCATGGGGTTTTTCAGGTGAATGAAGTGGGGTCGTTCAGGGCCAGACCGCTGACATGGTCACAGATGGCGCCCGGTGTGGTGAACCAGATCAGCCCCTGGTCACGAGCCGTGCAAAGGTGTTGCAGCGCGCGGCGCAAATGCCGCAACCGGTAGGGCTGTCCCACCAGGTAGGGGTGCAACGCAATGCCTTGTACCAAGGGTTGGTTGCGCGACTGCTCCAGCATCTCATCGGTGTTATCGATGATCATCTGCGCGAAGTCTTTGCCGTCCATCTGGCGCGCTACGATCATGGGAATGTCGTTGAGCTCTTGGGGGTAGGGCACCGCCCACAGGCCTTGCCCATCGCGTGTTTTCATGCGCAGCGGCTGGTCGTCGTGACACCAGTTGAGGGTGTAGCGGTAGCCTGTCTCGGCCAGCAGGTCGGGCGTTTCGCGGCTCTCGGAGATCCAGGGCGAGAGCCAGCCGTCCACGCGCGCGCCGCTTTCGGTTTGCATGCGATCGCGGCACAGCACCAGAAGCTCGCGCTCAGCGGCTTCGTCCAGCACACCCTGGCGCTCAGCGTTGCTGTGGCCGTGACCCACCAGCTCATCGCCGCGCGCCAC
>JBLIJY010000242.1:0-4438 GCA_047636095.1 Hydrogenophaga sp.
GGCGTCGGCCAGCGCCTTCATGGAGGCGGTGTGTTCGCCGGCCTTGTGCAGGCGCTCGCCATCGGCCCGAAGGGTCGTGACCTGGGCCTTGGCGTCTGCGGTCATCGCGGGTTGGGTGGCCAGCTTGACATCAATGGCCTTCATCTCGCCCGGGCAGCCGTGTGCCATGGCAGCGCCGGAAAACAACACGGTCAAGCCAATCATCAAATTCTTCATGGGGTACCTTCAGAAGCGAGGCCCCAGCACATGCTGGTGAGACATCTTGCCTCCAAGCTCCGCACGCCCCATCTCAGGCAACTGGTTCCCGAGCGCTCGCCGGGGTCATGGCAGCGGCCAGTCAGGGCCGACTGAGGTAGCGTTCGTCCGACCAGGTGGCCAGCCACTGCGGGGCAAACGCGACAAAGATGGCGGCGAACATACCCGTCAGGAACACATCGCCCCAGGCCATGAGCCAGCAACCCATCAGCGCCTGCTCGATCGCCGGCGCGCCCGCCAGCCGGTGCAGCAACTCCATCAGAACGCCCGACAGAAACACCACCACTACCGTGCCCATGAAAGCCCCGCCCAGCGTGTAAACAAACATGTTAGCCGGCAACCAGCGGCGCAGCCCGGCACCAATCAGCAGCGCCATCAAGGCCGGCACAAGGCCGATCCACACCCACGGCGGGAGTGCCGCCAGGGCATCGGCCTGGCCCAGCAGCTACACCAGCACCGTGAGCGGCCAGCCTAGCATGAGCAGCAGCAGCAGGCAGGCGTCAGACAGCCGGATCTGCAGCCCCTGCAGCGGCAGCCACACACCGGGCAGAAGAACCAGGGCGGCTAGCGCGGGGGTGAGCAGCGCGCCCCGCAACATACGCCACGGCCGAAACCACAGCGCAGCCGCCAGCGCGATCAGCGAAACGGTGAATTCGATGGCGGGCAGCATGAAAACCGAGTATGGCCAGCGACGGCGCTCGCCGGCTTGACTTCGGTCAACCCATGCCTGGCATCTTAGGCATGCCCTTCATGCCGCCCATTTTTTTCATCATCTTCATCAGGCCGCCGCCCTTCATCTGCTTCATCATGCCCTGCATTTGCTCGAACTCTTTGAGCAACCGGTTGACCTCTTGCACCTGCACGCCGGCACCAGCAGCGATGCGGCGCTTGCGGGTGGCTTTGATGATCTCGGGCTTGGTCCGCTCCCTGAGCGTCATGCTGCAAATGATGCCTTCTTTGCGCGCGATGTCTTTTTCAGCCTTGCCCATGTCCATCTGACCCGCCTTGGCTGAGAGTGCGCTGGGCAACTTGTCCATCAGGCTGGACAGACCGCCCATCTGCTTCATCTGGCGGATCTGATCCAGGAAGTCGTTGAGGTCGAAACCGCCACCGCTCTTGACCTTGGCGGCCAGCTTTTGCGCCGCCGCCATGTCCACGCCAGCGGTGACCTGCTCGACCAGCGCCAAGATGTCACCCATGCCCAGGATGCGGCTGGCGTGGCGCTCGGCATCGAACACCTCCAGGCCGTCGATCTTCTCCGAGGTGCCGGCGAACTTGATCGGCGCGCCAGTGACCGCGCGCACCGAGAGCGCCGCGCCGCCGCGCGAGTCGCCGTCGGTCTTGGTCAGGATGATGCCGGTGAGTGGCAGCGCCTCGCTGAAGGCCTTGGCGGTGTTGACCGCGTCCTGGCCCTGCATGGCATCGACCACAAACAGCGTCTCCACCGGTTTGAGCACCGCATGCAGCTCCTGGATCTCGCGCATCAGCGCCTCGTCGATCGCCAAGCGACCGGCGGTGTCGACCAGCAGCACGTCGAAGTGGTGCTTGCGCGCGTGGTCGATGGCGGCGCGTGCGATGTCCACCGGCTTTTGGTCCGGCGTGCTGGGGAACCATTCGGCACCCGCCTGCGCGGTCACGGTCTTGAGCTGCTCAATGGCGGCCGGGCGGTACACGTCGCCCGAGACGGTCAATACCTTTTTCTTGCGCTTTTCGATCAGGTGCTTGGCCAGCTTGGCGGTGGTGGTGGTCTTGCCCGCGCCCTGCAAGCCGGCCATGAGAATGACCGCTGGCGGCTGCACCGCGAGGTTGATGTCCGAGACGCCCTTGCCCATGGTCGCGGCGAGCTCGCGGTTGACGATGGACACCAGTGCCTGGCCCGGCGTGAGCGAACCCACCACCTCCTGGCCCAGCGCTTTTTCTTTCACCCGCGCGATGAAGTCGCGCACCACCGGAAGCGCCACGTCGGCCTCCAACAAGGCCATGCGCACCTCGCGCAGCATATCGGTGACGTTGCTGTCCGTTATGCGGGCTTGGCCGCGCATTTCCTTGACGATGCGGGAGAGGCGTTCGGAGAGGGCTGATGCCATGGTGCACTCGGGTCGGTTGGAGGACCGCCGGTGTGGACCGGCGAAGGGCCGCAGGCAGGCGCAAGGCGCCGCTGGTGTCTGGATTCGCCGGCCTTGGTAGCGGGCACGCCTAAAGGCAAGACCGTTAAACTGTGATCTCGATTTTAGCCGCGCGACCGCGCAGCGCATCCATCCGACACGCACCCGCCACGCATCCTGATTTTCCTATCGCCCACCGATGAACCTGCTGCCCGCCCTGACCGTGCATCCCACTGTGGCCGTGCTGTCTGCTGCAGCGGCACTGGCCTACGCGGTGCTGGCTTGGGCCTACCCGCGCCTTTCCCGTGCGCAAACCCGCACCCTGCTCGCCCTTGCCTGGCTGTTGCACCTGCTGGTGCTCTCGGTCAACCTGCTGGATCGTCCAGTGCACTTTGGCTTCGCGCCCGCTCTGTCGGTCACCGCCTGGCTGGTCTTCACCATCTACCTGATTGAGAGCCGGATGTTTCCGCAAATGCGCGCGCGCTGGCCACTGGCGGTGGTGGGCACGCTGGCCATCGTGTTGGCGCTGGTGTTTCCCGGCACCATGTACCCGGCACTTCGCTCACCCGGGCTACCACTGCATTGGGCGCTGGGTATCGCTTCTTACGGTCTGATCGGGGTGGCGGTGGCCCATGCCTGGATGATGCAACGCGCCGAAAAAGCGATGCGCCTGGGCAAGGCATCGGAGTCGTCGATGCCGCTGCTCACCCTGGAACGGCTCACCTTTCGTTTCGTCGGTGCCGGCTTTGTGCTGCTGAGCGCCACGCTGCTGGCGGGCGCCTGGTTCAGCGAGCAGTACCTCGATCGCTTCGTCTGGAACCACAAGACCATCTTCACCGTGCTGTCCTGGGTCACGATGGGTGTGCTGCTGTGGGGCCGCTGGCGCCTGGGCTGGCGCGGGCGCACCGCCACGCGAACGCTCTACATCGGCGCTGGCTTTTTGTTGCTGGGCTACGTGGGCTCGCGCTTCGTGATCGAAGTGCTGCTTGGCCAAGCCTGACCCCGAACACAACCGATCGATGAAATACCTGCTGGTTTTTGCCGTTGTCCTGGTGGCGTTCTGGTTCTGGCGTCAGGGCCGTCAAGTGGACAACGACAAACCGCCATCGGCCCCGCGCGCCTCCAAGCCGCTGCCACCACCCACCGCCATGGTGGCTTGCCTGCAATGCGGCACCCACCTGCCTGAAACCGAGGCCGTGCAAGGGCAGCATGGGGCCTACTGCAGCGAAGAACACCGGCGCTTGCGTGAAAGTCAGGCCAGGTGATGCACACCTGGCACCCACCGCGCGCGCGCGTCGTCGGCTGAGATGGCACACAAGCACTCTTCGCTGTTTCCCGCTTCGTGGCTGTCTGAGTCAGAAGGCGACGGCCATATCACCCATGGCCAGACCAGACCGGCGCGCTCGTTCTTGCGCCTATGGCGCGCGTTCATGCGGGCGCGGGTGGTCATCGCTGCGGTATTGCTGCTGCTGCAGGTGTTCGTGGCGTCAAACGGCGGCGCTGGTCTGCCTTGGCTGGTGGCGCTCTGTGCGCTGCACCTGATTGCCACAGTGGCCGTGCTGCTGTGGTGGCGCCCGGTTCTGCCCAACCATTCGTTTCGCGTGCAGTGGTTGATCACCATCGGTGTTGACCTGCTGGTGTTTGCGCTACTGCAATCGTTTCAGCAAGGCGGCATCAACTACACACCACTGTTTGCCCTGCCGGTGCTGCTGGCATCCATCCTGGGCTCGCTGGTGTTTGCACTGGCCACGGCGGCGATGATCACCTTGTATCTGCTGGGCGATGCCTGGATGAGCGCGCCGCTGCTGAGCGACATATCCACCGCGCGCTTTTTGCAAACCGCGCTGACCGGCACCGGTTTTTTCGTGGTGGCGTTTCTCGCCAACCAACTGGCCGCCCGACTGGCGCGTGAAGAAGCGCTGGCGCAAAGCAGTCAGGCCGCCGCCCGCAACCAAGCACAGGTCAATGAGCTGGTGATTGAAGGCATGAGCGAAGGGGTGCTGGTGGTTGACCAGCACGGCGTGGTGCGCAACACCAACCCAGCGGCGCAAGCCATGCTGCTGGGACAACGCCAGCCC
>JBLIJY010000243.1:0-4425 GCA_047636095.1 Hydrogenophaga sp.
TGGTGCACGATGCCAACGCCCGGCGGCACAACACGGAAGGTGTCAAAGGCCTGCATGCCCCATTTCAAGAACTCGTAGCGCTCGCGGTTGCGTTGGAATTCAAGCTTCATGTTGAGGTCCAGCGCCTTCTTGGTGCCGTAGTAATCGACCATCACCGAGTGGTCCACCACCAAGTCCACCGGCACCATCGGCTCGATCTTTTTCGGGTCGTGGCCCAGGCGCTGGGCCACGCTGCGCATCGCCGCCAGATCGGCGAGCAGCGGCACACCGGTGAAATCTTGCAACACCACCCGCGCCACGGTGAATGGGATTTCATCGCTGCGACTGGCGTTGGGCTGCCAGTTGGCCAGCTGCGCCACATGCTCAGCCGTCACCCGCTCACCATCGCAGTGCCGCAACACGCTTTCCAGCACGATGCGCAAGGAGACCGGCAGCCGCTTGATGTTGGGGAACTGCTTGGCCAGTGCAGGCAGGGAGTACAGGCGACCGGTCTTGCCCGTGGCCATCTTGAACGGCTTGACGGTGGACGCAAACGGATGGGCAAAGGATGGGGATTTGGCCAAGAAGCTCTCCTGATGGTTGACTTGGGTACTGACCCAGTGTGGGCCGACGCAACGCCTGTGCAGGATGCGCGGTTTTTTGACCGCAAACACAGGTGGCTGCTTCGCCCTCAACCACACCATACGCCTCAGCGCGGCTTGAGGCTACCAAGCGAGGTGGTGGCGTGATTTCGTCCGCTACGGCCAACGAAAAAGCGGCCCGAAGGCCGCTGTTTTTTAACCGGTCGCGGCGCTTAGGCCGTCACGCCCTTGGCCTTCTCCGCGTATTCCTCGATCTGGTCGAAGTTCATGTAGCGGTAGGTGTCGGCCGCGTCTTTGCTCAGGATGCCCATGGCCTGTTGGTACTCGGCCACGGTGGGCAGTTTGCCCAGCTTGGAAGCGATGGCGGTCAACTCGGCGGAGGCCAAGAACACGTTGCTGTTCTTGCCCAGGCGGTTGGGGAAATTGCGGGTGCTGGTGGACACCACGGTGGCGCCTTCGCGCACCTGGGCCTGGTTGCCCATGCACAGCGAGCAGCCCGGCATTTCGGTGCGGGCACCGGCAGCGCCGAAGCTCGCGTAATGGCCTTCCTTGATGAGCTCGCTCTCGTCCATCTTGGTCGGTGGCGCGACCCAAAGTTTGACGGGGATGTCGCGGCTGCCGCCGAGCAGCTTGGCGGCCGCGCGGAAGTGGCCGATGTTGGTCATGCACGAGCCGAGGAAGGCCTCGTCGATCGGGGTGCCAGCCACTTCGCTCAAGAACTTGGCGTCGTCGGGATCGTTCGGGCAGCACAGGATGGGCTCTTTGATGTCGGCCAGATTGATCTCGATCACGGCGGCGTATTCGGCGTCCGCATCGGCAGCCAGCAGACTGGGTTTGGCAAGCCAGGCTTCCACCTTTTCGATGCGGCGCAGCAGGGTGCGCTTGTCTTCGTAGCCGTTGGCGATCATGTTCTTCATCAGCACCACGTTGCTGGTGAGGTACTCCTTGACCGGCTCCGGGTTGAGCTTGATGGTGCAACCGGCAGCAGAGCGCTCGGCCGACGCGTCGGAGAGCTCGAACGCCTGCTCGATCTTCAAATCTGGCAGGCCTTCAATTTCCAGGATGCGACCCGAAAACACATTGATCTTGCCGGCCTTGGCAACCGTCAGCAAACCGGCCTTGATAGCGTAAAGCGGAATCGCATGCACCAGATCGCGCAGGGTCACGCCGGGCTGCATCTCGCCCTTGAAACGCACCAGCACACTCTCGGGCATGTCCAGCGGCATCACGCCGGTGGCGGCGCCAAACGCCACCAGGCCGGAGCCGGCGGGAAAGCTGATGCCGATGGGGAAGCGGGTGTGCGAGTCGCCGCCGGTGCCGACCGTATCGGGCAGCAGCAGGCGGTTGAGCCAGCTGTGGATGATGCCGTCGCCCGGGCGCAGCGCCACGCCGCCGCGGTTGCTGATGAAGGCGGGCAGCTCGCGGTGGGTTTTGACGTCAACCTTTTTGGGATAAGCGGCGGTGTGGCAGAAAGACTGCATGACCAGATCGGCAGAAAATCCCAGGCAGGCCAGGTCTTTGAGTTCGTCGCGCGTCATCGGGCCGGTGGTGTCTTGCGAACCCACGGTGGTCATCTTGGGTTCGCAATAGGTACCGGGGCGCACGCCCTGGCCTTCGGGCAAGCCGACCGCGCGGCCCACCATTTTTTGCGCCAGTGTGAAACCAGCTTTGGTGGCGATGGGCGGTTTGGGCAAACGAAATGTGGTGGACACCGGCAGACCCAGAAACTCACGCGCTTTGGCGGTCAGGCCGCGGCCGATGATGAGGTTGATCCGCCCGCCCGCACGCACCTCGTCAAACAGTACATCGCTCTTGAGCTGGAACTCGACCACGGTCTCGCCGTTTTTCACGATTTTGCCGTCGTACGGGAGGATGTCGACCACGTCGCCCATCTCCAGGGCCGACACATCGACCTCGATCGGCAGCGAGCCGGAATCTTCTTGCGTGTTGAAGAAAATAGGGGCGATCTTGCCGCCCAGCGTCACGCCGCCGAAGCGCTTGTTGGGCACAAAGGGAATGTCCTGCCCAGTGGCCCAGATCACGCTGTTGGTGGCCGACTTGCGGCTGGAACCTGTACCAACCACGTCACCCACGTAGGCAACCAGATGGCCCTTTTTCTTCAGGTCTTCGATGAACTGCATCGGCCCACGCTTGCCATCTTCCTCGGGCTTGAAGGCAGCGTCGGGACGCGTGTTCTTCAGCATCGCGAGGTAGTGCATCGGAATGTCGGGTCGCGTGGTGGCGTCGGGTGCGGGCGAGAGGTCGTCGGTGTTGGTCTCGCCGGGCACCTTGAACACGGTGACGGTGATTTTTTTCTCGACCTCGGGGCGGCTGGTGAACCACTCGGCGTCGGCCCAGCTCTGGATCACTTCCTGGGCTTTCGCGTTGCCAGCTTTCGATTTTTCGGCCACGTCGTTGAAGAAGTCGAACATCAGCAGCGTCTTCTTCAGCGCCTCGGCAGCCACGCCGGCCACCTCGGCGTCATCGAGCAACTCGATCAGCGGGTGCACGTTGTAGCCGCCCACCATGGTGCCAAGCAATTCGGTGGCTTTGGCCTTGGAAATCAAGCCCACTTTTTCATCGCCATGCGCCACGGCTGCGAGAAAGCTGGCCTTGACCTTGGCCGCGTCGTCCACGCCGGGCGGCACGCGGTGCGTCAGCAGGTCCATCAGGAACGCGTCTTCACCAGCGGGCGGATTTTTGATCAGCTCGATCAGCTCAGCGACTTGCTTGGCTTCCAGCGCGAGCGGCGGAATGCCCAGGGCGGCGCGCTCGGCAGCATGTTCACGGTAAGTTTTCAGCATGATTTTTCTCCGTTCAATGGGTTGGTTTTGGGTACAAGGCCTGTGGCCTGGCATGTGTCGATTGAGGTCAGGGGTTGGGTGGGCGCCGCGACAGGCGCTGGCTCATCTAGCAAGCTGGGCGGTGGTGTTTTCTCGAATGCCTGGGCCACCAGCAATTGTTCGGGGCTGGCACAGACGTCTGCCATGCGCTGGCCCAGCTTGGCGTTGACCAGCATCGACTTGTTGGATAGCTGGATCCACACCGCATCGCTGCTGACCGCGTCCAGCCGCACAGCGCCCGACTTGCTCTGCACCGCGTGCATGCGAAAGCGCATCTTTTTTATTGTCAGATCGAAGTAGCCAGGCGATCTGGTGTCGGGTGTGATGGTGACAATCTGCCCCAGCTCGCACGGCAGACGTCCCACGTAGACGCGACTGGCAACGTCCAACTCGACTGGCGTCAACGCCCTCTCAGGGGCAACCTGGGCGGCCGGTACGGGCTTGAGCGCACTGGGCTTGCCAGCCGTTTGCGCCAGCGCGAGGGAAGACGCCCCGAGCAGAATCAGGGTGGGCAACAGGAATTTCATCGGTTTGTCTCTAGTGATGGTGTGGAACTGGCGGGCAACGCAGCATCACCCAGGTCGAACCAAGCGCGGGCCTCTGGCGGCAAGGTGCGCCCGGTTTGGTTTGCCCTGAGCAAGACCTGCCAGTGGTAGCGAACGCTGGCGCGGTCGTGCAGCTGGCCCTGGAAGCTGATGGGCGCCCAGTCGACATCAGCGGCAGCGCACACGATGCGCGAGGCGGTCTCGATCTCGCCCTCGCTCGGGGCGAAGGCGCTCAGTATGGGACGAATCTGCGCGGGATGGATGCTCCACATGCGGGTGTAGCCCAGCTCACGCGCCGCCCGGTGTGCGGCATGCGAGAGCGCAGCGGCATCCTGAAACTCGGTCACCACGTTGTGCGAGGGCACCTTGCCATGCGCATGGCAGGCCGAGGCGATGGCCAATTTGGCGCGCAGCACCAGCGGGTGCGAAAACTGACCCACGACCCCCATGGCCTCA
>JBLIJY010000244.1:0-4422 GCA_047636095.1 Hydrogenophaga sp.
AAAACGACGCGCTGCGCATCGCGGTGATCTCCATCGACCCGTCGCGGCGCAAGAGCGGCGGCGCCCTGCTGGGCGACCGCATCCGCATGAACGCCATCAACCCCTGGCAGCAAGGCCCGCGCGTCTACATGCGCAGCCTCGCCACGCGCGAGACCTCCAGCGAAATCAGCGCGGCCCTGCCCGATGTGCTGGCCGCTTGCAAGGTGGCGGGCTTTGACCTCATCGTGGTGGAGACCTCGGGCATTGGCCAGGGCGACGCAGCCATCGTGCCATATGTCGACGTGCCGATGTACGTGATGACGCCCGAGTTTGGCGCCGCCAGCCAGCTCGAAAAAATCGACATGCTCGACTTCGCCGAGTTCGTCGCCATCAACAAGTTCGACCGCAAGGGCTCGCTCGATGCTCTGCGCGATGTGGCCAAGCAGGTGCAGCGCAACCGCGAGGCGTTCACCGTCATGCCCGACACCATGCCGGTGTTTGGCACCATGGCCGCGCGCTTCAACGACGACGGCGTGACCGCGCTGTATCAGGCGCTCAAAGTGCGGCTGATCGAGCTGGGTCTGCCGCTGACCGAGGGCAAGCTGCCCGCGGCGAACGTACGCCACAGCACCAACCAAACCCCCATCGTGCCGCCGGCGCGCACCCGCTACCTGGCCGAGATCACCGACACAGTGCGCGGTTACAAAAAGCGCGCACGCGCCCAGGCGCGGCTGGCACGCGAAATTCAGCAGCTGCGCGAAGCCGCGCGCATGCTGGGCGTGGGAAAACCCAACCGCTCCAAAGCGGCTGAGGCCGCCATCGACCTGGCCCAGGAGCGTGAACTGCAGCAGGACACCGACGCACGCAAGTTGCTGGCGCAGTGGCCCGACATGCAAAAGGCCTACGCGGGCGACGAGTACGTGGTGAAGATCCGAGACAAAGAAATCCGCACTGCCCTCACCACCAAAAGCCTCTCGGGCACGGTTATTCGCAAGGTGGCGCTGCCCACCTATGAAGACCACGGCGAGATCGTCAAGTGGCTGATGCTGGACAACGCGCCCGGCAGCTACCCCTACACCGCCGGCACTTTTGCCTTCAAACGCGAGGGCGAAGACCCAACCCGCATGTTCGCTGGCGAAGGCGACGCGTTTCGCACCAACACGCGCTTCAAATTGCTGAGCGAGGGCATGGCAGCCAAGCGCCTCTCGACCGCGTTTGACTCGGTCACGCTCTACGGCAACGACCCCGATCCGCGCCCCGACATTTACGGCAAGGTGGGCAACTCGGGCGTCTCTATCGCCACGCTGGACGACATGAAAGTGCTCTACGGCGGCTTCGATTTGTGCGCACCCGCCACGTCGGTCTCGATGACGATCAACGGCCCGGCGCCGACGATCCTGGCGATGTTCATGAACACCGCCATCGACCAGAATCTCGATAAATTCAAGGCAGACAACGGGCGCGATCCCACCGACACCGAAGCCGCCAAGATCAAGGAATGGGTGCAAGCCAACGTGCGCGGCACGGTGCAGGCCGACATCTTGAAAGAAGACCAGGGCCAGAACACCTGCATCTTCTCCACCGAGTTCAGCCTGAAAGTGATGGGCGACATCGCCGAGTATTTTGTTCACCACGACGTGCGCAACTTCTACTCGGTGAGCATCAGCGGTTACCACATCGCCGAGGCCGGCGCGAACCCGATCAGCCAGCTGGCGTTCACGCTGTCCAACGGCTTCACCTTCGTCGAAGCGTACCTCGCACGCGGCATGCATATCGACGACTTCGCGCCCAACCTCTCATTCTTCTTCAGCAACGGCATGGACCCGGAGTACACCGTGCTGGGCCGGGTGGCGCGCCGCATCTGGGCGGTGGCGATGAAGGAAAAATACGGCGCCAACGAGCGCTCGCAAAAACTCAAATACCACGTGCAGACCAGCGGGCGCAGCCTGCACGCGCAGGAAATTCAGTTCAACGACATCCGCACCACGCTGCAAGCGCTGATCGCTATCTACGACAACTGCAACAGCCTGCACACCAACGCGTTTGACGAAGCCATCACCACACCCACCGAAGAATCGGTGCGCCGCGCGATGGCGATCCAGCTCATCATCAACCGCGAGTGGGGCCTGGCCAAAAACGAGAATCCGAACCAAGGCGCGTTCATCATCGACGAGCTGACCGAGCTGCTGGAAGAAGCGGTGCTGAGCGAGTTCGAGAAAATCGCCGACCGCGGCGGCGTGCTGGGTGCGATGGAAACCGGCTACCAGCGCGGCAAGATCCAGGACGAGTCGATGCACTACGAGATGCTGAAACACACCGGCGAGTACCCGATCATCGGCGTCAACACCTTCCGCAATCCGCATGGCGACCCGACCTCTGACACGCTGGAGCTGGCGCGCTCCACCGATGAAGAAAAGCAAAGCCAGCTCCGGCGCCTGGCCGACTTCCACACCCGCCACGCGGCACAGGCGCCCGCCATGTTGGAGCAACTCAAGCAGGCCGTGATCCACAACCGCAACGTGTTTGATGTGCTGATGGACGCGGTGCGCGTGTGCAGCCTGGGCCAGATCACCAGCGCCCTGTTCGAGGTGGGCGGACAGTACCGGCGCAACATGTAAGCGACCGCGGGCGCAGCGGCGCTCACCGGAGGTTGTGGCGCCTGCATCGCTGAATTTCGGGCATGAAATCGGTTCATTTCTGCGCGCTCACCGTCGGCGTGAGAACTAGACTCATACGATTAAGCCACCTCGCCCATGCCTGACGTTTCTCACGCGATCCAGAACGCGGCCCCAACAGCCAACCCAGACCTGCCTTCGCCACAGCGGCATCGCAGGCTGCTGGCCGCTGCCGCGCTGGGCGCCATCGCGCTGCTGCTGAGCGCCACCACTGGTTTTCTGTGGCTGGAGCGGGCGCGTGTGATGAATGAAACCGCCGATCTCGCGGCGCGTGGCGCGAACCGGCTGGCCACCGACCTGCAGCAATCGCTGACCGTGGCGCGCACCGCCATCGACCAGTTCAACGAGGAGTTGCAGCAAGCGTCGTCACAGCCGTTCCAGACGCCAGCCGCCAGCCTGGCGCGATCGCAAGCCGAGTTGCTGGCTGCGCTGCCGTTGCCCTTCAGGCTGCACGCTATCGGCCCGCAAGACCGCGAGATCCAGCTGATAGGCAATGTCGCGCCGCTGGCGACGACGCAGACCCATAGTCCCCGCATAGCGGCCAACACCGCCCCGGGTCGCTGGGGCGTTGGGAACACGGTGGGCCTGCCGCATCAGGCCAAGATCCCGCTGGTCTGGCGCGCCGAGCCCAACGCGCAGGGCATTTCGGGCTACGGTGTCGACCTTGGCTTCGACAAGCTGCAGCGCTGGCTGGAGAGCGAGCGCAGCAACCCCGAAGACCGGATCTCGCTGTTCCGCATGACCGGCGACGGCACAGCGACCTTGCTGGCCCGGGCCCCGCGGGTGGACGCCCAGCTGGGAACCGCCGTCACCACCGCCTGGGTGGCCAGCGCCCAGCAGGCGTCCTCAGGCGTTGTCGATATGGTCTCGCAGTTTGACGGCGTCAAGCGCCGCGTGGCCTACCAGCGGCTCAGCGGCCCGGCCGATTCGCTGGTGCTACTGTACGGCGCATCCACCGAGACTGCGCTGTCGCTGTGGTCCGCACGCCTGCCGTATCTGGCGGGTCTGGTGCTGTTGCTGGCAGCGGCCATGGGGTGGGGCGGCTGGCGGCTGGACCGGTCACTTCGCGCGCAAGCGCAGAGCGAGCTGCGCGTTCGACTCGCCGCGACCACAGAGCAGGTCTGGGACTGGAACCTGCTGACCAACGAACTGCGGCTACCCCCGTCGCTCTGGAGCAGCCTGAACCGGGAGGCCCCGCCGCCCGAGCGAGCCGTCGCGGTGTTCGAAGCGCTGATTACCCCCGAAGACCGTGCCAACATGCAGGACGCTTTCGTTCGGCACATCCGGCTGAGGGAACCTTACCAAGTGACGCTGCGGCTGAACGATGACCAGGGTCGGGGGCGGTGGTTTGAGTCCCAGGGCCAGGCCGTCTGGGACAGCAACGACCGGGCCACCTACATGGCCGGTGCGGTGTTTGAGATCACCGAGCGCCAGGCACTGGAGGAAGATCAGCGCCAGACACTGGCCCGGCTGGATACCGTGGCCAATGCCTCTGCGGTGCTGTTCTGGACCTGCGATGTGCAAGGTCAGACCGACTGGGTCAACCGCCGGTGGCTGGCCTTCACAGGGCGCAACCTGGCCGAGGAACTGGGTCAAGCCTGGATGGAAGGCATTCACCCGGACGACCGCAAACGATGCGAAGAGTCCTTCCTCCAGGCCATCAAAGGTCCTGAGCCCTATTCGATGGAATTCCGGCTTCGACATGTCAGCGGTGACTACCGATGGGTGCTCGACCAAGGCATTCCTCGCCATGATGCCGATGGACAGT
>JBLIJY010000245.1:0-4402 GCA_047636095.1 Hydrogenophaga sp.
GCGGGCCGGTGGTGTTGCAGCTGCTGCTGGCGCGCTGCCTGTCGCTGGCACAGACGCCCAACGATGACGGTCAGCCGCTGTTGCCTGGCTTGCGCCCAGCGCGCGCGGGCGAGTTCACCGAACGCGCCTTTCTCAACGGCAAACTCGATCTGGCACAGGCCGAGGCAGTGGCTGATCTGATCGACGCCAGCACCGAAGCGGCCGCGCGCAGCGCCAGCCGTTCGCTGGCCGGCGCGTTTTCTGAACGCATCCACACGCTGCGCGAGGCGCTGATCCGGTTGCGCATGCTGGTCGAGGCCACGCTGGATTTCCCCGAGGAAGAGATCGACTTCCTGCAAAAGGCGGATGCGCGCGGCCAGCTGCAGCGGCTGCGTCACACACTGGCCGAGGTGCAGGCACAGGCGCGCCAAGGCGCACTGCTGCGCGACGGCCTCAAGGTGGTGATTGCGGGCCAGCCCAACGCGGGCAAGAGCTCGCTGCTCAACGCCCTGGCGGGTGCCGAGCTGGCCATCGTCACCCCGATCGCTGGCACCACGCGCGACGTGGTGCAGCAGACGATCCAGATCGAGGGCGTGCCGCTGCATGTGATCGACACCGCCGGTTTGCGCGACAGCCCCGATGTGGACGAGGTGGAAAAAATCGGCATCGCGCGCGCCTGGGGCCAGATCGGCCAGGCCGATGCGGTGCTATTCCTGCACGACCTCACCCGCAGCGATCAGCCCAGCTACCAGGCGGCCGATGCAGCGATCGCCGCCGCCTTGCCAGCGCGTGTGACGGTGTTGCGGGTGTGGAACAAGCTGGATCAATGCGATGGTGCTGCGCGCGCGCGCCTGCTGAGCAGCCTGGGCAACAACGCGCTGGCCGTGTCGGCCAAACAGGGTGAAGGCCTAGAAGCGCTGCGCCAGCGTCTGCTGGCCGTTGCGGGCTGGCAACCCGCTGGCGACGGGTTGTTCATGGCGCGCGAGCGCCATTTGCAAGCCCTGGCGCGCGTGGGTGCACATCTGGACGCGGCCACCGAATGGCTGGGTGCGCGCGCCGAGCACCTCGATCTGCTGGCCGAGGAGCTGCGGTTGGCCCAGCACGCATTGGGCGAGATCACCGGTGAGTTCAGCGCTGACGATTTGCTGGGCGAAATTTTTTCGCGTTTTTGCATCGGCAAGTGAAAACGCCCTACCGCTGAGGTGCAGCCAGCGCCCGCCGGGCCTGCCACCCTCAATTGCCGCGAATCCTGCTTGCGTCTCCGTGCATTGCGCGGTTATCTTTGCCCAATGTTCGTTACACCGACCCACGCTGCGCGTTTCGACATTCTGCATTTGGCCCAGGCCATGCAGATGAGCAGCGCGCTCGACGCGCTACCGATGAAGCTGGCCGATGCGCAGTGGCGCCAGCTTGCCGAGTACCTGCAGCCGATGAGCTTGCCGCAAGGCCAGGTGCTGATCGAGCGGGGGGTGAAAGACCGCACCGTGTATTTCGTTGAGTCGGGCAGTCTCAGCGCGCATTTCCAGGACTCGCGCCAGCGTGTGCGCATGGCGATGGTGGGGGCAGGCTCGCTGTTGGGTGAAGGCGCCTTTTTCAGCCACCTGCCGCGCAGCGCCACGGTGAACGCTGGCAGCGACTGCCGCGTGTGGAGCCTGACACCGCTGCGCTTTCGCGAGCTCTCCACCCGGCAGCCCGATATCGCGCTCGAACTCACCCTCGCGATGGCGGCGGTGCTGGCACGGCGCATGCATAACAAACCCAAGCGTGTGGCGGTCACCTAACAGCTCCATCGATTCAGTGGACGTTCGATCTGTCTCGGGATTGCCCTGTTTCTCCACCTCATGTGGTTCATCGCAACGGCACACACTCACCACCATGTCTCTGATCAACTGGCTTAAGGCCAAAAAAACCGGGTTGTTGCGCAGTGGAGAACCGTCGCGCAAGCGCAAATCGTTTGGCCAGACCACCCTGCCGCTGGTCTCACCACGCCGTGGGCGCCGCATCTTGCGCCGCGAACAGCTTTTTTCGGTGGTGCGCGAGTCGATGATCCGTGGCGGTGTGCTCTCCACCAGCTACGACTTCAAGGTGCTGACGCTGGATGCCAACGGCGACAGCTTTTTGGTCTTGATCGACTTGGCGCTGCCGGCCGATATGATGCCCGACCCCTACCTGTTGGAGATTGAGCGCTGGGTGCAGAACAGTGCGCAATCGCGCCACAGCATGTCGGTTCCGTCGCTCTACTGGCGCCGCAAGGCGGCACACGATCAGCGCGGCATGGCGCTCAAGGCCGCAGTGGACGCCCAGACCCAGCGGCAACAGCCACCTCAGAGTCCCACAGCGATTCCCATGCCGCCCGCGTCACAGCACACCGGGCAAGCGCAGGCGGTGGACACCACCGAGGTCGAGGCTTTTCGTCAAGCACTGGCTGCCGCAGCGCCCCCTTTGCGTCGCGGACCGCGCGGCACAGAAGATCGGATGATGCCGGTGCCGGAATCGCACAGCGATTTCTCGGCGCTGAGCGAAACGCAGTACGGCAAGCTTTAAAAGGCGGCAACCCCGCGCTGTGCGGGTCGCAGGCGGCATCAATGCCCCGTGAAATCCACCAAGGTGTGCAGCTTGAGCCCCGATTTGCGCAACTTGGCTGAGCCACCGAGTTCTGGCAAGTCAACGATGGCGGCGCCCTCAATCACCTCGGCACCGAGTTTTTCCAGCAGCCTGCGCCCCGCCATCATGGTGCCGCCGGTGGCGATCAGGTCGTCGATCAACACCACCCGGTCGCCCGACTTGACCGCATCGGTGTGCAGCTCCACCGTGGCGCTGCCGTATTCCAGCTCGTAGGTTTCTTCCACCGTGGTGAACGGCAGCTTGCCTTTTTTGCGAATGGGCACAAACCCCAGCCCCAACTCGTAGGCGATCACCGAGCCAATGATGAAACCCCGCGCATCCAGGCCGGCAATCACCGTGGGGCGCAGCGCCAGGTCCATGTAGCGGTGCACGAAGGTGTCGATCAGCACCCGGAACACCTGCGGGTTTTGCAGCAGCGGCGTGATGTCGCGGAACTGCACGCCGGGCGCTGGCCAGTCGGGCACGGTGCGGATGTGGGCTTTGAGGTAGGCGGAAGTGTCCATGGTGCGCGCCGATTGGCAGCAAGGTCGAAGGAGCGGCCATTATGGTGCGGACCAAAAAAAGCCCCGGCGTGTGGCCAGGGCAGGTTTCGGCAGGTGGGCGACGCTCAGGCCACTGGCACGAATTGGTAACCCTTGCCTGCTGCTTCCAATGTGCCAAAAGCGGGGAAGGGAAAGTGAAAGCCGCCGGCAACCATCTTTTCCTTGACCACTTGGTCGAAGATGCGGCGGCGGGTCTGGCGCGCCATCTCGGCGTCCATGTCGAACTGCACCGCCCACTCAGGGCTGCGGGCGAACAGCGACGGGATGTTGGTCACGTCAGCCACGTACATGAAGCTCTGGCCTTCGGAGGTGACGGTGAACACCGCCATACCCGGTGTGTGACCGAATGCTGCCGAGGACACGATGCCTGGGGCCAGTTCAGCGCCCGGCTGGAACTGCACCAGCCGGTCAGCCGGCAAGCTGCCCAGTACGCGGCGCACATTTTGGAACGCGCCCTTCATCGCCGGCGGCGCCGCTTCCATGCGGGCGTCGTCCATCCAGAACGCATGCTCAGGCGCCGGCACGTGGATCTTCGCGTTGGGATACACCAGCGAGCCGTCCTTGGCGCGAACGCCGTTGATGTGGTCACCGTGGTAGTGGCTGAGGATGACGTGGTTGATGTCTTCTGGCTTGTAACCAGCAGCGGCCATGTTTTCGCGCAGGCGCCCGGTAGTGGGTGGCCCGTTGTCAGCAAAACCGGTATCGATCAGGAATTTGGTATTGCCGCTCACGACCAGGAAAGCGGTGAACGGAATGTCCACGTACTCGGTGGGCAGATTCTGCGAAGCCAGCAGCGATTTCACCTGCTCCAGCGGAGCATTGCGCACGAACTCCTCGCCCAGCGGACGCCGGACCGCGCCATCGTTGAGTGCAATGATTTCCATGGCACCGAGCTTCAGGCGTTTGAAGCCGGTGGCCGGCATGGTGGGCGCCCCGAGGCTGGGCGTGCTCTAGGACCACACCGAACTGAAGGTGAGCGCGGCAGCACCGGCCATGCCGGTGGCGAGAAAGTGGCGACGTTGCAGCATCAAAAAGCTCCAAAAAAAAGAACCGAATTAGATACCGAGCGGTCACATTTTAGACTTGCAAATACAAAATCCCACCGCAGTGCGAGGATATTGCCGCTCAAGGGGTGTCCAGATCAGCCGGCGAGCAGCTTTTCTTCGGCCAGCGCCAGCGCTGGGGCCTTTCCACTGAGCACCAGCGTGTCGCCACTGTGGCACACGGTGTGGTCGTCAAAGGGCGTGGGCTTGCCG
>JBLIJY010000246.1:0-4393 GCA_047636095.1 Hydrogenophaga sp.
CGCGGCAGCGCCAGTGAGCAGGCTGCCCTGCAGGAAACGGCGGCGCGAGGGCGCGGCAGCGGTGGTTTTCACGGAGGTCATGGAAGCTTTCGCGAGGTGCGGCGAGCCAGGCTGGCTCAGGGCAAAGAGTTGGGGATGGCTATCTTATCGGCTTGGCGTTTTTTGTCGGGGTGCGCTGCTTCGACTTTTCCCTTGCAGTTCACGACCCGCGACAAGATCAGGCGGCAGCGCGCTGCAAGCGGTCGCGCACGCCGTCCCAGGTTGGGCCGTCCGGGGGCGTCTCGACCCAGATCAGGCGCACGCCGGTGGCATCGAGTTCGCGCAGCACCGCAAACAACTCAAAGGCGGCTTGCTGCGCGTCGTCGGGCATACGCCGCTGCACCACGGCGCGGGCAGCGCGCACCGACTGGCGGGCATAGACCGCGATGTTTTTGGCGTCAGCGCCAAGCACATCGAGTGCGGCTTGCAGCTGCTGCGCGGGCATGAGGCGCACGGTGGCGCGCGGCGCGTAGTGGGAAGCCAGTGTGCCGGAGGCGCGGGGGGCGGCGTCGTCGCGCCCGCGCACCGCGAGGCCACAAGCGGCCTCGATTTGCGCGGTGGTGATACGGCCTGGGCGCAACAGCACCGGCGCGGCGCGGCTGCAGTCGACCAAGGTGGATTCGATGCCCACCGGGCAGGCGCCGCCGTCGAGAATGAGCAGGGCGCCATCGTCCAGCGCGGCAAATTCCTCGGCCACGTGGGCGGCGGTGGTGGGGCTGACGCGCCCGAAGCGATTCGCACTCGGCGCGGCCACCCCAGCCACACCCAATGCCTGCGCGGCCAGCAACAGCGACTGCGCCACCGGGTGCGAGGGGCAGCGCAAACCCACCGAGTCCTGACCACCGGCCGCCACGGCTGCCACCTCGGGCCTGCGCGGCAGGATCAGCGTGAGCGGGCCAGGCCAGAAAGCCAGCATGAGCGCGCTGGCAAAGCCAGGAACGTCGTGCGCAAACGGTGTCACCGCCGCGCGCCAGCCGGCCGCGTCCCTGGTTTCAGGGGGTGCGATGTGCACGATCAGCGGGTGGTCGCTGGGCCGACCTTTGGCCTCGAAAATGCGCTGCACCGCGCTGGCGTTTCCAGCGTCGGCGGCGAGCCCGTAAACGGTTTCGGTGGGCATGCCCACCAGCCGGCCGGCCGCGAGTTGCTGCGCGGCCGCCTCAACGGCGCCGGGTGCGCTGGCGCTGAGCATCAAAGGCATGAGCACGCCATCAGGTCAGCGCTGGCAGACCCAGCAGGGCCAGCACCTGCGCCGCGGTGTCCCGCACCGCCGCCACGGTGGCACCGGTGATGTTCAGGTGGCCCATCTTGCGGGCGGTCCGCGCGCTCGCCTTGCCATATAGGTGCAGGTGGATGCCGGGCAACGCCAGCACCTGAGCCCAGGGCGGCGAGACGGGCGAGGCGCTGCGCTGCGCACGCACAGCATTGGGCTCAAACCAGAGATCGCCCAGCAGGTTGACCATGATGGCCGGGCTGTGCTGGCGCGGCGTGGGCAGCGGCAAGCCGGCCAGCGCGCGCACCTGGGCCTCGAACTGCGACATGTCGCAGGCGTTCTGGCTGTGATGCCCGCTGTTGTGCGGGCGTGGTGCCATCTCATTCACGATCAGTTCGGCCTCACCCGCCGCGTTCTTCACGACGAAGTACTCGACGCACAACACACCCACGTAATTCAGGTGGTTCGCGATCGCCACCGTGCTGGCCTGAGCGCGCGCGGCCAGCTCGGGCGGCACCGCGCCGTCAAACACCTCGGTGATCGCCAAAATGCCGTGGTGGTGGGTGTTGGCCTGCACCGGGAAGCAGGCGGTCTGGCCATCGGCGCCGCGCGCCACGATCACCGAACACTCGGCCTGCAACGGCATCAGCTGTTCCAGCACGCAAGCCACGCCGCCCAGCTGCGCCCAGGCAGCGGCCAGTTCTTCGCGGGTCTTGACGCGCAGCTGCCCTTTGCCGTCGTAGCCCAGGCGCGCGGTTTTCAAGATGCCGGGCAACAGATGCTCGGGCACCGCTGCCAGCGACTCGGGCGTTTCAATCGCCGCGTGCGGCGCGGGCAACACACCGCTGATGGGTGCGCACTGCACGAAGTGCGCCTTTTCCTGCAGCCGGTCCTGCGCCACCGCCACACAGTCGGCGCTGGGCGCCACCGGGCGCTGCTCGGCCAGGGTGCGCAGCGCGGGCGCGGGCACGTTCTCGAATTCGGTGGTGATCGCGTCGCAGCGCTGCGCCAGCTCGGCCAGGCCTGCTGGGTCGTCATAGGCGGTGGCGATGTGGTGGTGCGCGATGAGACCGGCCGGGCTGGCTGGGTCCGGGTCGAGCACCACGGTGACGAAACCCATGGCCTGGGCGGCTTGCACAAACATGCGCCCGAGCTGGCCACCGCCCATCACGCCCAGCGTCGTGGGCTGTCCACTGGAAGAGAGGCTGCCGGGGAGAAGGGGATGCTGCATGCTTCAGACTCTTCAGATGGGCAGCGTCATGCTGCGCGCGGCTTCGGTCTGCACGGCCCGAAAGTCGTGCAGCTTCTGACGCAAGGCAGCGTCGTGGCTGGCCAGCAGCGCCACAGCAAACAGCGCCGCATTGGCGGCACCGGCCGCACCGATCGCAAACGTGGCCACGGGCACGCCCTTGGGCATTTGCACAATGCTGTGCAGCGAGTCCACGCCGCTCAGGTGCTTGCTGGCCACCGGCACGCCGAGAACCGGCACCACCGTCTTGGCCGCCAGCATGCCCGGCAGATGCGCCGCGCCGCCAGCGCCGGCGATGATGGCTTGCAAACCCCGGCTCTCAGCAGTTTGCGCATAGGCAAACATGTCGTCTGGCATGCGGTGCGCTGAGACCACGCTGGCCTCGAACGCAACGCCGAAATCTTGCAGGATTTGCACGGCGTGCTGCATGGTGTCCCAGTCGCTGCTGGAGCCCATGACCACGCCCACTTGGATGGGGTTCATTGAAAGACCTTGTGCCGGGCGCTTGTGGGCCCGCTGGGGAGGCCAGACCGGGCGCAGGTGCCCGGGTCCGGTAAAGTGGCGATTTTACGTTTTGCGTCTGCGCGACCCTTCACTGCCATGATCAACGCCACCATCGCCAATTTCGAAACCGAGGTCATCGAGGCCTCGATGCAACTCCCTGTGCTGGTCGACTTCTGGGCGCCTTCGTGCGGCCCGTGCAAGGTGATCGGGCCCCTGCTGGAAAAACTGGAGATCGAATACGCCGGGCGCTTCAAGCTGGTGAAGATCGATTCGGACCAAGAGCAGCAGCTCGCCCAGGCGTTCGGCGTGCGCAGCATCCCCACCTGCGTGTTGCTGCAAAACGGCCAGCCGGTCGACGGCTTCACGGGCGCGCTGCCCGAAGGTCAGATCAAGGCCTTCCTCGACAAGCACCTGCCCCCAGCCGAAGAGCTGGCGACCGAGGAGGAAGCGGATGCACTCGACGACCTGGCTGCCGGCGACATCGAGGGCGCGCTGGCGAAGCTGCAACACGCGGTGAGCACCAATGGCAACGACGACGACGCGCGTTTCGACCTGGTCAAGCTGCTGCTGCAACTGGACCGCGACGACGATGCCAAGGTGGCTTTTGCACCGGTGATTGCCAAGGCCGCAGGCGTGCGCCGGCTCGATTCCCTCCAGCGCTGGATGAACGCGCGCGACGCGCAAGTGGACGCGACCACCCAGGCGGCTGAACTGCAAGCGCGCATCGCCGCCAACAAGCGCGATTTCGAAGCCCGCTTCGCACTGGCCCAGCAACACATGGCGCACAACCGCTGGACGGATGCGATGGACGAGCTGCTCGACATCCTGATGCGCGACAAAAGCTGGAGCGACGATCTGGCGCGCAAGACCTACATTGCCATCCTCGACGTCATCGACCCGCCCAAGCCCAAGGTGGCCGAGGGCCAGGTGCCACCGGAAGACCCAACGGTGGCCACCTACCGCCGGCGGCTCTCCAGCGTGGTGCTCAGCTGAAAGCCTTCAGCCCATCAGGCGCGTGAGCGCCTCCTGGTATTTCGCGGCGGTTTTCGCGATCACCTCTTTGGGCAGGCGCGGCGCGGGTGGCGACTTGTCCCAGGGCTTGCCGCTGATGCGGGTGGCCTCCAGCCAGTCGCGCAGAAACTGCTTGTCGTAGCTGGGGGGGTTTTCGCCCACCACGTAGCTCTCCAAGGGCCAGTAGCGCGAGCTGTCGGGCGTGAGCACCTCGTCCATCAGCACCACGCGGCCCTCGGGGTCGAGGCCGAATTCGAACTTGGTGTCGGCAATGATGATGCCTTTGGCCAGCGCAATGGCAGCCGCTGCCTCGTAGAGCTTGAGTGCGTAATCGCGGATCTGGGCCGCGACATCGGCGCCCACCATGGTCACCGTCTGCT
>JBLIJY010000247.1:0-4369 GCA_047636095.1 Hydrogenophaga sp.
GCCGTTGTAGACCGGCACGCCCGACCACTTGGCCAGCGTGTCCACCACGTTCTGGCCAAAGCCGCGGTACTCGATGGCGTCGTAGACCCGGCCCAGCACACGCGCCGTGTCCTTGATCGACTCCTTATGGCCGATGTGGCTGCCCGAGGGCCCGAGGTAGGTCACGGTGGCGCCCTGGTCGTGCGCCGCCACCTCGAAGCCAACGCGGGTCCGGGTGGAGTCTTTTTCAAAGATCAACGCGATCTCTTTGCCTTTGAGCGTGGGCTGCTCGGTACCTGCGTACTTCGCGGTCTTGAGGTCGGCCGCGAGCTTGAGCAGGAAGCCGATTTCAGCTGCCGAGTAGTCGCGCAAGGTCAGAAGGCTGCGGTTTTTTAGATTGAAACTCATCAATTTTTCCTGGTTCGTTGTATAGGAGAAATCAGGTCGCCAAGGCTTCGCGCCAGAGCGGGCAGGTCATGCAATGGCCACCACCCCGTCCGCGGCCCAGCTCGCTGCCGCGAATGGTGATGACCTCGATGCCGGCCTTGCGCAGCTGGGTGTTGGTGTGGGTGTTGCGGTCGTAGCCGACCACCACGCCAGGCTCCAGCGCGATCACGTTGTTGCCGTCGTCCCACTGCTCGCGCGCCTGCTCGTAGCTGTCGCCGCCGGTGGGGATGACGCGCAGCTTCTTCAGGCCGAGACAGTTCGCGACCACGTCGAACAGCGGCTTCTCCTCGCGGCGGTATTCGACGTCGCCCTTGTCCGTCGGGTACAGGCTGTAGCAGACGATCTGCGCCGCCACCTCCACGAAGCTGGTCACGGTGTCGCGGTCGCAGAACGAGAACACCGTGTCCAGGTGCATGGCCGAGCGCGACTTGGGCATCTGGCAGGCCACCACGCGCGTGGCAGCCCCCGCCTTGAACAGCGCCTGCGCCAGCTGGCCCACCGCCTGCGGCGTGCTGCGCTCGCCCATGCCAACGAGCACCACACCCTGACCGATGGGCATGATGTCGCCGCCCTCCAGCGTGGCCGGTCCATGGTTCACATCGGGGTCGCCCCACCAGACGGTGAAGTCGGCTTGCGCAAAAGCCGGGTGGTGGCGATACACCGCTGCGGTGAGCAGGGTTTCCTGCCGCCGCGCGGGCCAGTGCATGGGGTTGAGCGTGACGCCGCCAAAGATCCAGGCGCTGGTGTCGCGGGTGAACAGCATGTTGGGCAAGGGTGGCAACACGAAGCCGTCTGCGCCCAGGTAGGGGCCGAACATGCCGCCGGCCTTGAACGGCAGATCGTGCACCGCCACGCCACCCATGAGGAACCGGGACAGGTCTTCAGACGGCAGTGCCTGCATCCAGCCCCGCAGCTCATCGAGCATGCCCACGCCCACGACATCGGGTGTGAGCTTGCGATCGAGCACCCAGTTGCGGGCCTCGGGGATCGCCAGCGTCTGGGCCAGCAGCTCGCCCATCTCCAGCACCTCAACGCCCCGGTCTTCCATCTTGGAGACGAAGTCGAAGTGGTCGGTGCGCGCCTGCTGGACCCAGAACACATCGTCGAACAACAAGGCATCGCAGTTGGCGGGTGTGAGGCGCTCGTGTGCGAGACCTGGCGCCGACACCAGAACGCGCCGCAGCTTGCCCACCTCGGAATAGGCGCCCAGTGGCTTGGGGCTGCCAACCGGCTTGGTCGGCGCGTTCACAGCAGCACCGCCGCGCTCAGCGAGGCCATGCAGAGCACGGTCAGCATCAGCATCAAGGGCCAGATGAAACGCACCCAGCGCTGGTACGGGACCCTGCCGATCGCCAGCCCGCCCACCACCACCGCATACGTCGGGGTGACCAGGTTGGTGATGCCAATCGAGGTCTGGAAAGCGGTCACCGCGAGGTGGCGCGGCACACCGGCAAAGTCCGACAGCGGCGCCAGGACGGGCATGCTGAGCACCGCCAGGCCCGAGGTCGAGGGCACCAGCAGGCTCATCAGGCCTTCGGTGGCAAACAGCGCGTTCACGAAGGCTACATCGGGCATGCCGGTGATCCAGCCTTCGAACATGTGCAGGATGGTGTCGGTGATCTTGCCCTGGTCCATGATGACCACGATGCCGCGCGCCAGCCCAATCACCAGCGCCACGCCCAGCAGATCGCGCGCGCCGTCAACGAAGGCGCTGGTAAAGGGCTTCTCGCCCATCCAGGCCACCACACCGATCACGATGGCAGCCGCCAGAAACAAGGCCGACATTTCCGCCATCCACCAGCCCTGCGTGGACACGCCCCAGACCATCGCGACAAAGGTGGCGCCGAACAGCACCAGAACGATTTTTTGCTTGCCACTGAGCACGGCGTCCTGGTGGCTTTCCTGGTCGCGCAGAAAGTGCGCCTCGTTGGAGGCCTTGAGCTCGGCCACCAGCGACTTGCTCGGGTCTTTGCGCACCCGCTCGGCGTAGCGCATCACATAGGCCACACAGATCAGCCAGCCCAGCGCCAGGATGATGAGGCGCAACACCATGCCCTCGGTGAACGGAATGCCGGCCGCGTTGGACGCGATGGCGGTGGAGAACGGGTTGATGGTGGAGCCGAGCACGCCCACACCGGCGCCCACCATGATCACCGCCACACCGGTCAGCGCGTCGTAGCCGACCGCGATCATCAGCGGGATGAGCAGCACGTAAAACGCCAGCGTTTCTTCGGCCATGCCATAGGTGGTGCCGCCCGCTGCGAACAGCAGCATGAGCACCGGGATCATCCATTTTTCGCGCCCTTTCATGCGCACCATCACGCGCGCAATGCCGGTGTTGATGGCGCCGGTGGCGGTGACTACACCGAGGAAGCCACCGATGATGAGCACAAACAGCGAGACATCGATGGCGTTGGCCATGCCGGTGCTCTGGTTGTAAAAGCCGGTGATCGGCGCCATCAGCACATCGAACACGCCCTGGTGCGTGGCCTCGACCACCTGGTAGGTGCCGGGCACCGGGGCATCCTTGCCCAGCGCTTCGTTGGCCGCGCGCTCGTACTCTCCTGCGGGCAGCACCCAGGTGAGTGCGGCCATCACGGCGATGAGCGCGAACAGGATGGTGTAGGCGGTGGGGAACCGGCCTTTCGACGGCTCAGTGGAAGCCGGTTGACCGCTCGCCGTGGGCTGATTGATCATCTTGCCTCCTCCTGAAAAGGTTTGACGACATTGAGCGTGCAGGCGCTACAAATCCTGCGCGCCGGTTTCCTGCAGATGTGTGCGCAAGCAATAAAGATCGACGGTGACATACACACTTCAAGAGGCAAGGGATGGCCCAAGTTAGCCCCTCAATGCCCGACCGTCTGTTCGTTACCGTACCTAACGTGTCATCCCCGTGGCGCTGACTGGGACGCCAAGGCATCGAACCCGGCAATGACGTCGAACAGTTCTTCGTCGATGCCGCTCTGGCGCAGGCGGCGGAACTGGGCGCCCAGGTCCGTGAGCAGTTCGCCGATGTTGCGATCGGCGCGTTGCATGGCAGCAAGGCGACTCGCGTTCTCGCTGGCGAGGGACTCGGCGCAGGCGCGAAACAGCGAGACGAACAGGTGCTCGCGGATAAAGGCCCGCAGCGCCTGGGGGCCCACGCCCAGCACTTCGGGCAGCTGAACCGTGGGCCAGGGCTGGCGGGCCAGACCACGCTGCCAGCTCTCGTCCAGTGGCAGCAATCGCTGGCTCACGGGCTCGTAGCCGGCATCGGTTGGCCGGTTGTAGAACAGCAGGAGCGTTCCTCCCGACGGGTCGCTCACCGCTTCGCTGTCGGCCATCTGGACCTTCAGAAGTATCTGGGCGACAAGCCGCGTGATCAACGTCACCGACCCTGGCACAGGGAAGGAACCAGTGGGTGGCATGTCCGCATCGAGCAGGCGCGCGTGCACCCGCTCACCCACCGCCCAAACCTGCGCCTTCGTTTTTGCCTTCGCCGGCAAAGACGCCAGGTGCGCCACCGCATGGTCGACCACCACCTCGTTGAACCGGCCCACCAGGCCCTGATCGGAGCCAAACACCACCGCGCGCACCGCGGTGTCATCGGTGGGCCTGGGCGAGGCTTGCGTGGGTGAGCTTGTCGGGTCGACCGAGCGTAGACACACGCTCAAGCCGCGTTCGACCGTGTGCGCGTAGTCGGCGATGGATGCCACCGAGCGTTCGTACTGACCAATGGCCGACGCCGCTGAGGCCTTCATCGTGCGCACAACAGACTTGAGATCCTCCGCGCTGCCGATCTGGCGGCGCAATGCGGTCGTGGTGGTGGTCATCAGCGCGGTCACTCCACGGGGCTGTCACTCCAGTTCTTGGGGTCCGTCCCGGACAAGGGCAGGCCAGATGTCTTTTCGCGGTGGTCGTGCAGCCGCCCTAGCCTGCTGTCCAGCAGATGGGCCAGCTTCTG
>JBLIJY010000248.1:0-4365 GCA_047636095.1 Hydrogenophaga sp.
CGGGCCGAACACCGCCGCCAGTGCCGCGCCCTCGGCTTGTTGCCAATGTTCGAGCACGGTACGCTCGTCCACCGTGAGCGCCTCGGGGTCGGGTGTCTCGCCGTGCTGACCCACGATGCCGAGGTAAGCGGTGTAGACCGGTGCGACCAGCGCGGCATCACCCAGGCTGGCCTCCAGCGTCTGGCGAAACAGGTGTTCAGCCGCCTCGCGCTGGGCCGGCGAACTGCCGTCGGGAACATAGAGCTTCAAGGTGTAGGTCATGGCTGCAGGGTATTGGCGCAAACAGAACGCGGGGCACAATGAACCGATTATTCCTCCCGGCAACCGCCACCACACACCGCATGCACACCACCCTGCCCACCCCCAGCAAAGACGAAATCGCCCTGCTGCCCGAGTTCGGCCGGCTCGGGCTGGACCGCATCACGCTGGTGGTGTCTGGCTTGCAGGCGCGCGAAGCGGCAGCGGCGCTGACCGACCACGCGGTCTGGGGTTTCGATACCGAGAGCAAGCCGACCTTTGTGAAAGACCAGGTGTCAGACGGGCCGCACACAGTGCAGCTCGCCACGCTGAACCATGCCTGGGTGTTTCAGCTGCAAGACCCGGCCTGCCGCGACACCGTGGCGGCTTTGCTCGCGCAGGCCAAGTACACCAAGGCAGGCTTTGGGCTGGGCGACGACACCAAGCGCATCCAGTCCAAGCTGTTGGTCGAGCCCGCCGGCGTGCTGGAGCTCAACACCGTGTTTCGCGAGCGCGGCTACCGCAAAGACATGGGGGTGAAAGGGGCGGTGGCGGTGTTGTTTGCGCAGCGTTTCATCAAATCCAAAAAGGCCGCGACCTCCAACTGGGCCAACCCGCACCTCACAGACGCCCAATTGGTTTACGCCGCCAACGACGCCTTTGCGGCGGCGCGCGTGTTTGAGGCCTTGCAGGGCTGACGGTTCAGCGCGTGAACTGCCTCAACGCGGTGGGCGCGGCCCGCGCAGGGGCGTGAGCAGCTCGCTCAGCCCGTTGTGGTCGATCTCGTGCATCAGCGCGAGCAGGCGTCCGATCTCGCTTTTGGGAAAACCTTCGCGGGCGAACCAGTTCAGGTAGTCGCCCGGCAGATCGGCGATCACACGGCCCTGGTATTTGCCAAACGGCATTTCCACTGTGAGCAGCCGTTCCAGATTCTCGGGCTTCATGCCGGCGTCCTGTGAGCGTCAAACCGCATGGGTCTGGTCCAGCCACGCACCCACCACGCGGGAGAATTCGGCCGGCTTTTGCACCATCATCCAGTGGCCAGCCTGAAAGCCGTGCACCGCACAGCCGGGCGTAGTGGCGAGCGCGGCGATCCAGCGCGCCGAATGGAACATGAAGGGCTTGCGCGCACCGAACAAAAACAGCGTGGGGATTTTTGGGCCGAGCAACTTGTCCACACGAGCCACGCCGCGCAGACCGCCGAACGAGCCCAACCACTGCATTGCATAGGGGTAGTTCATCTGCCAGCCGATGCGCTCAGGGGGCGTCGGGCAATGGTTGGCGCGCGCCATGAACCGGGTCATGCGGTCGCCGAGCGCTGGCCAGAGCCGGCCCAGTTGCCAGGCCAGCGCCAGCCAGATCTGGTAGCCGGCGATCAGCAGCTTCTCCTTGGGTTTAAGCGCTTTCAAATAGGCGCCGGAGTTGGTGTCGCCGATATCGGCGCCCACCACCTGCGCCACCCGTTCGGCGTAGCGCGCGGCGTACTCGTAGCCAAAAAAACAGCCCCAATCGTGCAACAGCAGCGTGACCGGCTCGCCTGGACTCACCGCGTCCACCACCGCTGCGATCAGCGCCGACATCTGGTCCACCGTCATCGGGCGAGGTGGCCGGCTCAAGTCAAACCCCGGCATCGCGAAGCGCACGCAGCGGTAGCGATCACGCAAGTCCGTAACCGTTCGGTCCCACAGCGCCGGCGAGTCGGGCCAGCCGTGCAGCATCACCACCGTGGGGCCACTGCCTTCGATGCGCACCGCCACCTCTTGAACCTCGATTCGGGTTTCCGACATACCGTGTTTCTCTCTGGGTTGAACAAACATGGTAGCGGCAAGGTCGTGCGCAGCGGTCGCGCGCTGGTCACGGCTTGGCCCTGCGCTCAGCAGGTTCACTTCTTGTTGCACGATACTCCCGGCCCATGCACCGAACCATCTTCACCACACCCGTGGTCAACACGGCCCTGCGTGGATTTTCCATCGCGTTTCTCAAGCTCACCGGCTGGCGTGTCGAGGGTGCGCTGCCACCGAACACCGCCAAGAGCGTGCTGATCGCCGCCCCACACACCAGCAACTGGGACCTTCCCTACACCCTCATGGTGTGCTTCGTGCTGCGGCTCACGCCCTACTGGATGGGCAAGGCCAGCATCTTTCGCGCGCCGTTTGGCGGGATCATGCGCTGGCTGGGCGGCATCGCGGTAGACCGCTCCAAAAGCAACAACCTGGTGGCGGCCTCGGCCGAGGCGATCTGCGAGGCCGATTTTTCGCTGCAACTGATCGTGCCACCGCAGGGCACGCGCAGCCAGGCGCGCCAGTGGAAAACGGGCTTTTACTACATCGCCCAAGCGGCGCAGGTGCCGATCGTGATGGCCTACATGGACTACGCCAACAAGCGCAGCGGTCTGGGCCCGGTCTTCGTGCCGACCGGCGACATGGCGGTGGACATGGCCACGATCCAGGCGTTTTACGTGCCGTTCAAGGGCAAGAACCCGGCGTAGTCCGCCTGTTCAAACCCCCGGTGACCAACTGCCGCAGCCCGAAGCACCAGCGCTTTCAGAATGCTGCACCCAGACGCGACACGCCCTCTTCGATCTTCTCCACGCCCACGGTGGCAAACGACAGCCGCAGCGTAGCGTGGTCGGGGTCGGCCGCGTAAAACGGCGCGCCGGGCACAAAAGCCACATTGTGGGCAATCGCCCGGCGGGCCAGCTCACCACCGTCGCTCACTCGTCCACCCGCGCCGGTGAGTCGCGCCCAGACAAACAAACCGCCTTGGGGCTGCACGAAACGAATAGCATCGCCCAGCTCGCGGCGCAGCGCGTTGCCCATGGCGGTCGCGCGCTCGGCATAGACCCCACGCACCTGGGCCAGTGTGGCGGGCATGCGACCTGCTTTCAGGTAGTGGGCCGCAGTGGCCTGGGCAAAGGTGCTGGTGTGGGCGTCGCTGAACTGCTTGCACATGGTGGCCTTGGCCAGCAGCTCGGCCGGGCCAACCATCCAGCCCACCCGCAGGCCGGGCGAGAGCACTTTGGACAACGACCCGCAATACACCAGCAGGTCGCGGCTACCCGGCACCTCACTGCTCAACGCCAGCAGGCTGGGCGGCGGCGGTGCGCCGAAATACAGATCGCCATACGGGTCGTCTTCCACGATCAGCGTGTTGTGCTTCACCGCCATCTCCAGCACACGCCGGCGCCGCTCTTCGCTCAGCATGGCGCCGCTGGGGTTGCCAAAGGTCGGGATGAGATAGACAAATTTGGGCTGGTGCTCGGCGATCAGCTGCTCCAGCGCGTCGGTCTGCACGCCATCGCCGTCGATGGGCGCGCTGATGAGCTCGGCGCCATAGAGCCGGAAGCACTGGATGGTGGCCAAAAAGGTGGGGCCTTCGACGATCACCTTGTCGCCGGGTGAGATCAGCGTTTTGCCCAGCAGATCCAGCGCCTGCTGGCTGCCGGTGGTGACGATGAGCTGATCGGGCGCCACATCGCGCACGCCCTTGGCTGCCATGAAGGCCGCGATCTGCTCGCGCAACGGTTGGTAGCCCTCGGTGGCGCCGTACTGGAGCGCCGCACCGGGCTCGTGGCTCAGCGCGGCGTTCACCGCCTCGCGGATGCCCTCGACATCGAACAACGCGCTGTCGGGAAAGCCACCGGCAAAGCTGATGATGCCGGGCTTGCCCAGCAGCTTGAACAGCTCGCGAATGGCGGAGGTCTCGACGTTGTTGAGGCGGTCGGCAAAGGGGATGGTGAACGGCATGGTGACAGGCGGTTTGACGAAACAAACCAGCATGGTAACCAGCGAGGAGACGGCACAGCGGCTGCGGGGTACTGGCGAGCCGCACGTTCTTTGGCGCCCCGTGCCAGGCCAGTCGGCCCGCGCCAAAAGCGCAGTGCCCCCATGGGTTCAAAATACCCAGACATTGACAGAGAACGGTTGGATGAAACACCGCCAACCTGGCATCGCCGCCATCGCTTTTCTGCGCCGACGAGTTGCGCGACCAGGGGATCGATCTGTCAGAGGAGAAGGTGGAGCGGGTGCGCGAGCAAGGCGCGATCCCGTTCTACCTCAACAACAAGCTCGCCAACGTGGGCGGTGTGGCCTCGTACTCAGGCGTGGCCAAGTCGCTGGAGAAAACGGG
>JBLIJY010000249.1:0-4362 GCA_047636095.1 Hydrogenophaga sp.
CCTCAGGCGCCGCAGGCGCCGTGGGTGCGGAGGCAGGCGGGGCCACAGGCTTCATCGCCGCAGTGGCACTCGGCATCCTGGCCTACAAGGGCTTCACCACGATCACCAACAGTGGCAGCGAACTGAAGAACCCCGAGACAAACATCGGTCGGGCGATCATCATCTAGCTGGTCATCTGTCTGATCGTCTACCTGCTGGTTTCCTGGGCGGTCAGTTCCACGCTGTCGATCGAAGAGATCGCCAAGGCCCGTGATTACGCCCTGGCCGAGGCATCGCGCCCGGCTCTGGGTCAGTATGGCGTCTGGTTCACCATCGCAGTAGCGATTGTGGCCACTTCATCGGGCCTGCTGGCCAGTGTCTTTGCCGTATCACGCATGCTGACCATGCTCACGAAGATGGAACTGGTCCCGCATCGGCATCTGGGCATGACGGGCCATCTGCAGACCCACATGCTGGTTTACACCTGCGTCGCAGCGGCGCTGCTCGCAGCGTTTTTTGACCTCAACCGGATCGCTGCGCTGGGCGCGATTTTCTACCTGCTGATGGACATCGGTATCCACTGGGGCCTGTTGCGACACTTGAAACGCGAAGTCGATGCCAAGCCATCTATCCTGATCACGGCCATGGTCCTGGATGCCCTGCTGCTAGGCGTATTCCTGTGGGTGAAGGTTCGACAGGAACCGATGATCCTGGCCTGGGCGGCAGGCGGTGTCGCCGCCATCTTCCTGGTCGAGTGGCAGTTTCTCAGGGTGCATCGCTTCTCTGCCGGCGAGGATCAGAACTACCGCAGCCCCGACGGATCCGACGAGCGTGATAACAACTGATTGCGCGGTCAGGGCGCCTGACCCTGGCCCGCCGCAGGCGGCCGCTGCGAGGCCTGGGTGCCCTACAGCGGCCGCTCAGCAGCGACGGCTTGTGGCCGGCAGTGTCAGTTCTCGACTGGGCCTGGAAGCTGACTTTTGCTGGCTTGGTCTTGGTCAACCAACTTCAGCTTGCGTCTGCACCCGCCAAAACCCGGTCCCGGCCGGCAAGAGAAGTTGGCACCAAGTGCGCGATGCCTTGCCGGTGCACCCCAAGGTGACCGAGCCCCTGCCCACAATCATTGATCGCCGCAAGCCACTTGCCGCCGACTGACGCGGTTTTGTCGCGAAAGTGGCGTCGCACCGAAGAGCGTTGTCGGCGCCAATATGCGGTGACAAACAGACCCATTGGCTTCGACAGCCCAAGATGCAGTCGCAACGGGGCCGATCCGGTACCTCTCGAAAAGGAGTTTGCAATGTCCAATATCTGGAAGGGTCTTCTGGCCGGACTGGCCGCAACGCTGGTGCTGTCCGGCGCTCATGGTGATGAAGACGATGATGTGCGTGGCTTTGTTGCACAAGTCGAAAGCGGCACGAGATGACCCCAACCCCAGACGCAGCTATGCCATGGCGGCCACGGGCACCGTGGTCGGGCGCCCGAGTTGCGTGAAGCGGTTGAGCAGTGCCACACGCACATGCACCTGGGCCACCTGATGCTCAAACGTGCGCGCCATGACCCGCTCGCCCAGGCGCTTGAAGCAATGCATCTTGGTCGTCCACCAGGCTTGTGCGGTGGTAACCGCTCCACTTCTTCCAGATGGCGTATCCCAGCCGGTGACAGGCTTTGAGCGCCTCATTACGCACGCTCGCCCCCATCAGCGTCGCCTTCCATGGCTTGCCGTTCTTGCGCGGGGGAGTCCCCGCCTGCGCCCCGCGTTGGACGATCGCTGCATGGCACGCCTTGGTGTCGTAGGCGCCGTCCCCACTGACGCTGGCCACTGCTTCATCGGGCAGTATCTGAGCCAGCAACTCGGGCAGCATGGGCGCGTCGCCTACGCTGTTGTCGGTGACCTCGATGGCCCCGATCTCCAGCGTGCGGGCGTCAATGCCCAGGTGTACCTGGCGCCATTGCCGCCGGTACTCGGCCTCGTACTTCTTGCGTTTTCACTCGCCTTCGCCCAGGAACTTGATCCCGGTGCTGTCGACCAGCAGGTCCAGCGCGGTGGTGCTGGCGCGGTAGGGCAGTTGTACCCGCAGCATCTCTTGGCGCCGGCACACGGTGCTGAAGTCGGGCACGCTCCAGTCCAGGCCCGCTAGGCGCAACAGGCTCTCAACCAGACCCAGACTTTGACGCAGGGCCAGATTGAACAGGCACTTGATGCTCAAGCAAAACTGAATGGCTGCCTCAGAGAAGATCCGCTGGCGCCCTCGTTTGCCGCTGGCCGGCGCGTACCACGGCATGTCTTTGTCCAGCCAGATCGTCAACGACCCTCGGGCTTTGAGCGCGGCGTTGTACGCGGTCCAGTCGGTGGTCTTGTAGCGCGTCTTGGCGCCCCTGGGTACGGTCATTCCATGAGGCTACCAGCCCGGGGAGCCTGCTTTGTACAACAAAGCCCACCCGACTGGGTTACGACATAGAAATCAAGGTTCGGCCCGCCAAGGCAGAAGTGGGTCACTTGGCGCTGGCTTTGGCTTGACCTCTTGCCATCAGTGAAATGCGCCAGCGCAACAGCGCTGGAGATGCTGCGTTTGGCGTGTTCATGTGAGGCCGCTATACGGCTGTTCTGGTGGGCCACAACCCGGTGCCAACAGATCGGGGCCATGGGTGGGGGCCACGCCGTTGAACTGAAAATGGTGATCTGGCGCCTTTACTAGCGCTCCGGCTGGTTGGGAAGTGATGATCGACCACATGTGAGCTGCGATGCTTGAATTGGTCTGGTGCTGACCGGCACGAAACAGCCAAACCCTGCGCGGTCTGCAACCTGCGCAGGGTTTTTTGGGTGTCAGCTCGCGACCGTAAGAATGACATCCGAGGCCTTGACCAGCACCGTCACGGGGGCATCAGGTGCCAGGCCGAGATCAGCGACGGCGCTCTGCACCACAATGGCCACCACCGCTAGGCCACCTTGCGCGTCCACCACCACCTCGGCATTCACCGCACCCGTCGTGACCGAGCGCACGCGACCTTCAAATCGGTTGCGGGCTGACAGCCTGGCGTCGCCAAGCTCGGTTGCCAGCACCACCGACGATGCCTTCACCAGCGCAATCACCGTTTGTTGTGGCTGTAGTGCCAGCGCCTCGGTGCTTTCGCGGGTGACGATCACCGACAGCCGGGCGCCGCCGGTCAGGCTCAGTTCCACCTCGTCGTTCACTGCCCCCGCGCGGATAGCGCTGACCGTGCCCAACCACTGGTTGCGCGCACTCGTTTTCATGTTCAGCACCTTCAGAAGTGAAAATTCCTGCGTCAAATCCAGGGTTCCCTGGTCCAGCAGCCGCAGAAAGCGCTGGTGCACCGCGTCGATCAACCCGTAACGCTCCACCAGCCGGCGGCCCTGCTCGGTGAGCCGGGTTGAGCCGCCGCCGCGCCCGCCGGTCACCCGCTCCACCAGCGGCGTGCCGGAGAGCGCGTTCATGGTGTTGATGGCGGTCCAGGCTGCCTTGTAGCCCATGCCAAATGCCTTGGCGGCTTGGGTGATCGAACCATGTTCGGCCACCGCGCGCAACAGGGCAATGCGCCCGTGACCGCCCACGCTCTCTTGGCCCGAGGTGAGCCACAGCGAGCCTTTGAGACCAAGGGGAAGCGGCTTTTTTGGGCGGCGGGTGGTCATATGGGCGCTGGCATTTTGATGTGGGGTTGGGTGGGAGCGGCGGCTGCGCCTTCGGGAATGGGTAGGAATATCGCGTCAGCGGACCGCAGCCAGCCATGTGCTGGCGGCGGGGTTGTCGACAGTGGGCTGTGCGGACACTTCGCCCGCCTCCATGTGCACCACGTCCTGTGCCAGTGAATCGATGTCGTCTTCGTCGTGGGTGATCAGCAGCAGCGGCAACTGCAGCTCGGTTTGCAGTTCTTTGAGCTCTTGGCGAAGGGACTGGCGCAGATGTTTGTCCAGCGCGGCAAACGGCTCATCGAGCAACAAGGCCGTGGGTTGCGTCACCAATGCGCGGGCCAAGGCCGTGCGCTGGCGCTGACCGCCCGAGATCTGGTGGGGGTAGTGGCTCGCATGGGCTTCGAGCCGGAAGCTGCGCAGCCAGTGGTCGACCCGCGCGTCCTGCACCTTGCTCGACGGGTTGCGCCATCCCGTGCTCAAAGCAAACGCAATGTTCTGGCGCACCGTGAGGTGGGGGAAGAGGGCGTAATCTTGAAACACATAGGCTAGGCGGCGCTGCTGCGGCGAGAGCGACAGCCGGGTGTTTGTGTCGCACAACACGCGCCCGGCCACGGCCACGCGGCCCGCGTCGGGCGCGGTGATGCCGGCGATCATGCGCAGCGTCTGGGTTTTGCCGGCGCCCGACGGACCGTGCAGGACCAGGCGTTGTGCGGTGCTGGTGAAACGCACATCAA
>JBLIJY010000250.1:0-4350 GCA_047636095.1 Hydrogenophaga sp.
GGCGTGGCCCGTCGCAGTGATTGCGGTGGCGGTTCGCCTCACCTCGCCTGGGCCTGCGCTGTACTGGTCGGACCGGGTGGGTCGTGACAACCAGCTCTTTCGCATGCCCAAGTTCCGCAGCATGCGGGTGGGAACGCCCGCAGTGGCCACGCACTTGCTGATCGACGCTGCCGCCCATCTCACGCCGATTGGCGGCTTCTTGCGCAAAAGCAGCTTGGACGAGTTGCCGCAGCTCTGGAGCATTCTGGTGGGCGATATGAGCTTTGTGGGGCCACGGCCAGCGCTGTTCAACCAGCACGATCTGATCACCCTGCGCACCGCGCTGGGCGTTCACGAACTCCCGCCCGGGCTGACGGGCTGGGCGCAGGTGAACGGGCGCGACGAGTTGCCCATTGCTGAGAAGGTGGCGCTGGATGCGCAATACCTGCGGCGCAAGTCCCTGGGTTTTGATCTGCGCATACTCTGGCTGACCTGGGTGAAAGTGGTCCGCCGTGACGGCGTGTCCCATTGATGCAGGCCCCCATCTGTTGACCCTTCGCTTTTTTTCATGCCCCCTCACCCGCTCTCTCAATGGCTGCTGTCTATGCCGCGCCCGCTCAAGCGAGCGTTGGCGTTGGCGCTGGACGCTTGCTTTTGCGTCCTGACCGTTTGGCTGGCGCTGTATCTGCGGCTAGAAGCCTGGGTGGGCCTCCAGGGCATGTACCTGCCTGCGGTGTTCGGCTCGATTGCACTGGCGCTGCCCATTTTTGTGCGCGCCGGCCTGTACCGAACCATTTTTCGCCACGCAGGCTGGCACGCCATGGTGATTCTGGTGAAAGCGATGGCGCTCTATAGTTTTCTGTATGCGGGGGTGTTCACGCTGATCGCTGTGCCAGGCATTCCGCGCACGGTGGGCATCATCCAGCCGCTGCTGCTGCTGGTGGCGGTGGGCAGCAGCCGCATGCTGGTGAGTTTTTTTCTCGGCGATCTGTACCGCCGCATCCTCAAAGACGGCACGGTGCCCGCGGTGCTGATTTACGGCGCGGGCTCAGCGGGGCGGCAACTGGCCTCGGGCTTGCGCAAGAGCCGCGAGCAGCGCTTGGTGGGTTTTTTGGACGATGACAGCCGCTTGCACGGGAATACGGTGGACGGACTGACGGTTTTCCCCCCGGAGAAGCTCGGTGCGTTGATCGAGAGAAGCCAGGTTCAGCAGGTGCTGCTCGCGGTGCCCTCGCTGAAGCGCTCGGCACGCAACGCGATCCTGCACAAGATGCGGCGGTACGCGGTGCATGTGCGCACACTGCCCGGCATGTCGGAGCTGGCTTCGGGTCTGGTCAGCCTGAAGGACTTGCAGGAACTGGACACCGCCGACATTCTGGGGCGCGACGCGGTAGCGCCCGACGTGCGCCTGCTGAACCAGAACATTCGCGGCAAGGTGGTGCTGGTCACCGGTGCGGGCGGCTCGATCGGCAGCGAGCTGTGCCGCCAAGTGATGAAATGCGCGCCAGCGCGGTTGCTGCTGGTGGACATGAACGAGTTTGCGCTTTACCAGATTCACCAAGAACTCAGCGCCGCCAAGACACTGCTACCGCTTGAGCAGCGGCCCAAACTGATCGCGCTCTTGGCCTCGGTACAAGACGAGCGCCGCATGGACGACATCATCAGCGCCTGGCAGCCGCACACGCTCTACCATGCCGCCGCCTACAAACACGTGCCGCTGGTGGAGCACAACCCAGCCGAGGGGCTGCGCAACAACGTCTGGGGCACGCTCACCTGCGCCCGTGTGGCCGCACGCCACGGGGTGCAAAGCTTTGTGCTGGTGAGCACCGACAAGGCGGTGCGCCCGACCAACATCATGGGCGCCAGCAAGCGGCTGGCCGAGCTGGTCATTCAGGCCTATGCCGATGCCGCAGAAACCGCAGCGCCCATGGAGGTGCTGGAAGGTGCGTCCACCTGCTTTTGCGTCGTGCGGTTTGGCAATGTGCTCGGGTCTTCCGGCTCGGTCGTGCCGCTGTTTCGCCAGCAGATCGAGCAAGGTGGACCGATCACGCTCACCCACGCCGATGTCACCCGCTATTTCATGACTATTTCTGAGGCCTCTGAACTGGTGATCCAGGCGGGCGCCATGGCCAGTGGCGGGGATGTGTTTGTGCTGGATATGGGCGAACCTGTGCGCATCTACGACCTGGCGCAGCGCATGGTGGAACTGGCGGGCCTGCGGGTGCGCGACGCCCACACGCCCCACGGGCAGATCGAGATCCAGGTGACCGGTTTGCGTCCCGGCGAAAAACTCTTCGAGGAGCTGCTGATCGGCGACGACCCCCACCCCACCGAGCTGGCGCGGGTGATGAAGGCGCGCGAGCATTTCCTGCCCTGGTCCGAACTGGAAGCCGAACTCGCCGAGCTCGACGCAGCGCTCAAGGCCTCTGATTTGAGAACCGTGAGACTCCTGTTGCAGCGGTTGACCGGCTACACGCCCGAAGGCGCGGTGGTGGACTGGGTGGAGAACGCGCGCTCGACCAAGCCGCCGAGCGTGGTAGCGACGGGGTGGTGAAGCACCGCACAAACGCCATCCAATGTGTCATCCAACCGCCGCCATCTGTAGCCCGATAAAATGGCAGGTTAACCGGCGACAAACCGCCACCTCCGCGCTGTGCGGTAGTGAATCACCATCCGAACGGATTTATACAGCGCCACCAAGGATGCTCTCTTGACCGCTTTTACCGACATCACCCCGGTCATCCTTTGCGGTGGTTCTGGCACCCGCCTGTGGCCACTGAGCCGCCAGAGTTTTCCCAAGCAGTTCGTGCCGCTGGTCAGCGGCCAAAGCCTGCTGCAGCTCACGCTGGCGCGGCTCGCCTGGTGTGGTCAGCCGGTGGTCTGTGTGGCGGCGCAAGATCACCGCTTTCTGGTGGCCGATGCCATTGAGAGTCAAAACACAAGCAGCCAAAACACAGGCAGTCAAAAGACGGGCAGCCAAGTGCTGCTGGAGCCCGCCGGGCGCAACACCGCTGCGGCCATGGCGCTCGCGGCCCTGCTCGCGCGCCAAGGCGGCGCCGATCCGCTGCTGCTGTTTTGCCCAGCCGACCACCACATCCCCGATGCCACCGCCTTCGCGCAAACCATCCGCCAAGGCGCGCCCGCAGCCGAGGCTGGCGCCATCGTCACCTACGGCGTGGTGCCCAGCTTTCCCAGCAGCGCCTACGGCTACATCCAGCAAGGCGAGGACCGCGCCGACGGCAGCCGCCGTGTGGCCCGCTTCATCGAAAAGCCCGCGCCCGCCGCCGCCCAGGCCCTGCTGCTGCAAGGTGACGTGTTGTGGAATGCCGGCATCTTTCTCACCCGCGCCAGCGTGCTGCTCGCTGCCCTGCAGCAACACGCGCCCGACATTTTGTTGCACTGCGAGCAAGCCATGGCCAGCCCGCGTTGCGAAGCCGTGGGCAGCGGTGCAGATGGCATCGGCTTCGTGCGCCCGCAACCCGAGCCTTTCCTGGCTTGCCGCGCGCAAAGCATCGACTACGCTGTGATGGAGCCCCACGACAACGTGGCCGTGGTGCCGTTCCAGGGGCAGTGGAGCGACGTGGGCAGCTGGAACGCGGTGGCCGATCTCACAGCGGCCGACGAAGCCGGCAACCGTATCACCGGCCAGGGCCACGCCCTGCAGGCGCGCAACACCTTCATTCACGCGCCCGGGCGCACCGTGGTGGCTCTGGGCACGCAAGATTTGCTCATCATCGACACGCCCGACGCCCTGCTGGTGGCCAACCGCGACCACGCCGAGCAGGTGAAAGACGTGGTGGCCCACCTCACCGCCCAGGCCATTCCCCAGGCCGCCGCCCACCGCCGCGTGGCCCGTCCCTGGGGCTGGTACGACAGCGTGGACGCCGGCGAGCGCTTTCAGGTCAAGCGCATCGGCGTGAAACCCGGTGCCAGCCTCAGCCTGCAAAAACACCACCACCGCGCCGAACACTGGATCGTGGTGCAAGGCACGGCCGAGGTCACGCGCGGCACCGAGACCTATCTGCTGTCCGAAAACCAGTCCACCTACATCCCCATTGGCGAAGTGCACCGGCTGCACAACCCCGGCAAGCTTGAGTTGGAGATGATCGAGGTGCAGTCGGGCAGCTACCTGGGCGAAGACGACATTGTTCGGCTGGAAGACATCTACGGGCGCTCGCCGTAGCCACCGCGCCGCCTTGCTCGCCTCACAGCTCGAAGGGGTTGGCGCCGACCGCGCACCCCTTCGGGGCCTTTTCTCAAAACCCCATCTGGACAACCCATGATTCTTGTCACCGGCGGCGCCGGCTTCATCGGCGCCAACTTCGTGCTCGACTGGCTGGCTGCATCGGACGAGCCTGTCGTCAACCTCGA
>JBLIJY010000251.1:0-4335 GCA_047636095.1 Hydrogenophaga sp.
CCTGCACGTTGCTAACCTCGGGTTGCTGCGCCAGAAACGCGGTCATGTCCTGCAAGGCTGCTGCCGTGTCTTCGAGCGGCGTGCCGGCTGGCATGTCGAGCACCACCTGGTACTCGCTCTTGTTGTCAAACGGCAGCATTTTCAGCACCACCCACTGAACCACCGCCAAGCCCACCGACAGCGCCAGCGCCACCAAAATACCGGCCAGCAACAGCCAGCGCTTCTTCGCACTCGCCAGCAGCGGCGTCAGCACGCGGGTGAAGAAGCCCTGCAGCGCGTTGGTGACCTTGCTCGGGCCGTGTGCGGCGTGGCCTTCGCCGGTCTTGGTCAGCTTCAGCGCGAGCCAAGGCGTGACGGTGAACGCAATGACCAACGAGATCGCCATGCCCATGCTGGCGTTGATCGGGATCGGGCTCATGTACGGGCCCATCAGACCGCTCACGAAGGCCATCGGCAACAGCGCGGCGATGACGGTGAAGGTGGCCAGGATGGTCGGCCCACCCACCTCGTCGACCGCGCGCGGGATGATGATGGACAGCGGCTCGTCGGGCGTGAGGCCACGGTGCCGGTGGATGTTTTCCACCACCACGATCGCGTCGTCCACCAGAATGCCGATGGAGAAAATGAGCGCAAACAGCGAGACGCGATTCAGCGTGAAGCCCCAGGCCCATGAGGCAAACAGCGTGGCCGTCAGCGTGAGAACGACCGCCGCGCCCACGATCACCGCCTCGCGCCGACCCAGCGCCAAGCCCACCAGAATGATCACGCTGCCGGTGGCAAAGATGAGTTTCTGAATCAGTTTGTTGGCCTTGTCGGCGGCGGTCTGGCCGTAGTCGCGGGTGATGCTCACCTCGACGTCTTCGGGGATCACGGTGTTGTGTAGGGTGTTCAGCCGCTCGCGCACGCCCGCGGCCACATCCACCGCGTTCTCGCCCGGCTTCTTGGTCACCGTGATCGTCACCGCCGGATGGCTTTGGCCTTGTTGGTCCAAGTGAGCGGTGTCGGCCGCGCCCGGTGTGAACCACACATAGCGCTGCGGCAGTTGCGCGCCTGTTTCCACCCGCGCCACTTCGCGCAAATAGATCGGCCGGCCCTGGCTGACGCCGACCACGATGTCACCCACGTCTTTCGCGTTTTGCAAGAACTCACCGGTCTGCACGCTCAGCATGCCCGGCTCGCCCGCAGCAGCAGAGGGGTTGGCGACCGAGCCCGAGGGCATGGCCTGGTTCGCGGCCGCAATCGCGCCGTGCAGCGCCTGCACGCTCACACCGCGCTCGCGCAACCGGTTCGGCTCCAGCCACACATGGACCGCGCGCCCCGGGCCGCCGATGGTCAACACCTCGCGCGTGCCGGGCACGCGCTTGAGCTCGCTCTCCACCGAGTGCGCCACGCGCTCCAGATCGAGCGCGCTGGCCGCGTCTTTCGTCCACAGCGTGGCGGCCAACACCGGCACATCGTCGATGCCCTTGGGCTTGACGATCGGGGTGAGCACGCCCAAGCCTGGCGGCAGCCAATCCTGATTCGCGTTGAGCACGTCGTACAGCCGCACCAGTGCCTCGGTGCGCGGCACGCCCACCTGGAACTGCACCGTGAGCACCGCCACGCCGGGGCGCGAGACCGAATAGGTGTGCTCGATGCCTTGAATTTGCGACAGCACCTGCTCGGCCGGCCCAGCCACCATCTGCTGCACATCCGCGCTCGACGCCCCGGGGAAGGGGATCAGCACATTGGCCATGGTGACGTTGATCTGCGGCTCTTCCTCGCGTGGCGTCACCAGCACGGCAAACAGGCCCAGCAGCAAGGCCACGATCGCCAGCAGCGGCGTGATCGCGTTGGACTGGAAGGCGCATGCGACCGAGCCAGAGAAGCCGAGCTTCTCGCGTGCGGTCGTCGACGAGGGGTCGTTGTGGGCGTTGCTCATGCTGCCTCGCTCACGGGGCTGCGGGCACAGCGTTACGCAGACTGGCTCGCACCGGGTCCAGCGCCACGCGCTCGCCCGCCTTCAGACCAGCCAGCACCTCCAGGCCGGCGTCGCCGCTGCCTGCGCCGGTACGCACCGCGCGCAGCGAAAAACCATCGGGCTGCCCTTCGCCGCGTGGGACCACCACATACACAGCGGTCAGCTCGCCGCGGCGGACCAGCACCGCTTCTGGCACCACCAGGCGTTGCTGCTCGCCGTTGCCCACAAAACGCACCCGCACCTGGCGCCCCGGCACCTGCTGCGCGCCATCGGCCGCGCTCAGGTCGAGCCGCCATTCCACGGTTTGCGACACCGGATCGGCAGCGGGCAGGCTGGTGCTGGCCGCCGGCTTGACCCAGCGCTCCGAACCCGGCAAGCGAACCTCGATGCGCTGCGCTTGCTGCGCCAGCGCTTGCTGCGACGCGGGCATATACACCACCGCTCGGATCGGCTGCGGCGCATAGACGGTGAGCACCGGTGTGCCCGGCATCGCTAGCGCGCCGGCCTCGGCGTGGGTTTGCAACACCCAGCCATCAAAAGGCGCTGTCAGCCGCGTGAAGCCCTGTGCCAAGGAAGACTGCGTCTGCCCGGCGCGCGCTGCGGCCAGGCCGGCCTGCGCTGCCTTGAGCTGGGATTGCGCCGTGTCCAGCGCCGCCTGCGCCACAAAGCCTTGTGCATGCAAGTCGCGCGTGCGCTCAAACTGCGCCTGGGCATTGACCCGCTGCGCATCGGCCTGCGCCACGCCAGCTTGCGCCTGCGCCACACCGGCCTGGGTGGCCCGGTCGTCGATCACGGCCAGCACCTGCCCGGCCTTCACCTGGTCGCCCGCTTTCACGCTGAGCTGCGCGATGCGCCCGCTGGCCTGGGCTGAGAGCACCGTCTGGCGCACCGCCTGCAAGCTGCCGTCCATCTCCAGCCCGGCGCCCACGGCCTGGGCACCCACCGTCATCACGGGAACCTGTGTGGACTGAGAGAAGGCCGCTGTGCTGCCCAGCAGCAGACTGAGCGCCAGCATCCACCGGGTGGTGGGGGCTGTGCGTTGGGTGGGGGGGAAAGGTTGGGACGACATGCGGGGCTCCTACACCTGGCACAGTATAGCTTTATACCCCCTGGGGTACAAGACCTTTCGTTTACAGGACCCGTCAGCGCGAAACCGCCACGAATCAGGCCACAGCAAACGGAACCCTGGGGGCCACCGCACAAAGCAGTTCATAAGAAATCGTCCCGGCAGCCAACGCCACCTCATCCACCGGCAACGCCACACTGAATGAAGAAGAGCGCCCCCACAACACCGCCTCAGCCCCCACCCCCACATCCTCACCGCAAGGCGAAAGATCGACCGTGATCATGTCCATGCTGACCCGCCCCACGATGCGGGTGCGCACGCCGCCCACCAGCACCGGCGTGCCGGTGGGCGCGTGGCGCGGGTAGCCGTCGGCATAACCGCAAGCGATCACGCCGACGCGCAGGGGCCGCTCGGCGGTGAAGGCCGAGCCGTAGCCCACGGTGTCGCCCGCTTGCAGCGACTGCACACCGATGACGCGGGTGCACAGCGTCATGGCGGGCTGCAAATCCCAGCCGGCGGCACTCTGCTCGGGGTGGTCGGGCGCGCCACCGTAGAGCGCAATCCCCTCGCGCACCCAGTCCGCCGCCAGCGTGCTCACCCCTTCGCCGCGCAGCGGTTGGGTGGCGTGGCGCAGGATGGCCGCGCTGTTGCACAGCGTGCGCTCGCCCGGCAGATCGGCGGTGGCGGCCTCGAACACCGACACCTGGTGGGCAATGCCGCGTGGCCCATCGGCGTCGCTGAAGTGGGTCATGAGCGAAATTTCTTCCACCTGCGGCAGCGCATTCAGGCGCGCCCACGCGGCGCGAAACGCGGTCGGCGTGAAGCCCAGCCGGTTCATGCCGCTGTTGAGCTTCAGGAACACGCGGTGCGGCAGCTGCGTTTTGTGCGCCGCGAGCCAGTCGATCTGTTCGGTGCAATGCACCGTGTGCCACAGGTGCAGCCGCGAGCACAGCTCCAGGTCGCGCAGCTCGAACGCACCTTCGAGCAACAGGATCGGGCCGCGCCAGTCGAGCGCGCGGATGCGCTGCGCCTCGTCAAAGTCGAGCAGGGCAAAACCGTCGGCGCTGCGCAGGCCATCAAAACAGCGCTCGATGCCATGGCCATAGGCGTTGGCTTTGACCACCGCCCAGACTTGGGCGTCGGGCGCGCGCAGACGGGCCTGGTTCAGGTTGTGGCGCAGGGCTTCGGGGTGCACGGTGGCAAGAATCGGACGGGGCATGGCGGCAGAAGAAAAAAAGGGTGAGGCACGGCGGCGCGCCGTCACAAAAAGGGCCAAGCAAAGCGGCGCTGATCAGGCCGACCCCGTGCG
>JBLIJY010000252.1:0-4313 GCA_047636095.1 Hydrogenophaga sp.
CCGACGGCCTGGTGTTCAGTCCTGCCACCGGCGTGTGCTGGATCGAGACCGACGACGGCACTTACACCGATCAGACCAACTGCATGCTGCTGGCCGCTGTCCCCGGGCGGGTGGGCGACGGCACCAAGCAGACGCTGACCCATGGCGACAAGCGGGTTGACACCTTTGTGGGAAAACCCCAAACCACGGCCACGCTCAAGCGTTTCCTGGTCGGCCCCAAGGGCGCAGAGATCACCGGCATCTGCGAAACGCCCGACGGACGGGCCTTGTTCGTCAACATCCAGCACCCGGGCGAAAACACCAAGATGGCCGAGGTGAGCAACCCCGCCAAATACGAGAGCCAGTGGCCAGCCAACGCGGGCTACGGCGGGGGCCGGCGACCGCGCTCGGCCACCATCGTGATCACGCGGGAGGACGGCGGCGTGGTGGGCCCCTGAGCAAGCCTCGAGGGCCCAGGGACGCGGCGCTCCTGTCATCGCTCTGTCATGAAATTCGCGGGCCTTGCTGGGTATGCTCGTGCGCTGTTCAGCGACCCACCCCACGGACCGGTTCGCCAACGCGCTGATCCGTGCGCCAGGAAGCCTCCATGCTCGCCCTCAAAAAAGCCCGCAAGCTGATCGAAGCGCGGCCCGACTCGCCCGCCGCCCTCACCCTCTCCAGCCTGGTGGTCGCGCTGGAAACAGAAACCACGCTCCTGCTGGCCGAGCTGTACCAGCTCGACCACGACGACTTCGGTCTGGCGCTGGAGGTGATGATCGACTGGCGGCTGGACCGCTCGTACGCCAGCAAGATCCGCCTGCTCAATGTGTCTGTGCAGGCTAGAAAGCTGCCAAGCAAGCTGACCGGCAAGGCCAATTGAAGACCGTCGAGCGCACACACCCGGGCAGCCTGCCCTGAAGGCTGTTCTGCTCGCCGAGTGCGGCGCGGCTGCCCGCACCGCCTACAACCTGCCCGCCGCACTCAGTCGGGCAGGTACTGAGCGCTCCAGCTCTCACTGACCACACCCGCCTGCAGCAAGTCCTCGATCTGCTGATCGGTCTTGCCCAACTCCTTGAGCACGGATCGGGTCGAAGCGCCGTACTTTTCAGCTGGCCTCAGCGCATAGATTTTGCTGCGCTGAGGGCGAATCGCAAACGGATCAAGCTGCGTCACCTTGTGGCCGCTGGGATGATCGGCATACACCGAGAACGCATAGCTGCCGCAGTCGGTACCAGGTTTTCTATCGGCGGGGCGGCTGTTGTAGACGCGAATGGATTCGATGTTTTCGCAGATCGCCGCGCCGATATCGGCTGCCTGCAAACGCTCCACCCAGTCGATGGCGCGCGCGTTCATGAACGCCTGGGCGAGAAACGCCGCGCGCTCTTCCTTCGGGACTTGCGAGAGGCCTTCCAGACCTTCCACCTGTTCCAGTCGGGGCAGATCGACCTCGTAGGCGCTGAGCAAAACGAAACGGTCGGATGAGGTGTAGTAGAAGCGGGACAAGGCGTCGTAGCCCACCACCTCCCGCCCAGCCGGTTCGTCGAACAGCCCTCGGCGAACATAGTCGTAGCAATAGGGCAACTGGGCCAGGTTGCTCAGCGCAGACAGCGAGGTGCGCGGGCGGCCGGTTCGCCCGGTCTTGAGCTTCTGGTAAAGCGCTACTGCGATACCCAGCGAACCGGCAAATCCACACATCACATCGATGGTGCCCACATGCGCATGCTCTTCGGGCGTGTCCATGGAACCACCGAAGCGCGTCATGATGCCGGTGGTGGCCTGCACCAGATCGTCATAACCCAGGTAGCCCGAACGGGGCCCAGGCAGTGGCCCGCTGAAGCAGTCGAGCTTGCAGAAGATCGCATCCGGGTTGAGCTGTTTCAGGCTTTCGGCGTCCAGCCCCATGGCACGCACCTGGCGATCAGCTGCATTCCAGACAATGACGTCGCTGTTGCGCACGAGCTCATCGAGAATGGCGCGCCCTTCGGGCCGCGTGATGTCGGTCAACACAGACCGCTTCTCGCGCATGTGCGATATGCCAAAAATGACCGTGTTCCAGCAGTCATAAAACGGTTTGGCCGGATCCAGCTTGATGACCTTGGCGCCAAAGCGGGTCAGGTAGGCCACGGAATGGGGCCCGGCAATCACGTTGCACAGATCCAGCACGCGCACGCCATCGAGCCAGCCGTCCCGTGCGTTTTTCTGGCGCACGCGGGGAAGCTTGGTTTCAATGGCCACCAGCGTCTTGAGCGCCTGCTCGAGGCTCACATGACGCCGTGCACGCGGATGCACCATGGCCGCGCTGCTTTCTTCCAGCCAGACCATGGGGCCTGGTTGGGTCATGGAGCCGTATTCTGGGTCGTTCACCTCCACCATCAGACCCGCCGTTTCTGCGTGGTCGTCGTTGATCCATTCCTGCAACCACCGGTGCGGTGCACCGGGGAAGTTGCCGCGCCCAAAAATGCGCTCCCATTCCTTGGCGGTACGGGTGATGAAGACCTCTTTCATGCGCGCTGAAATGCGATCGGCCCAGGCCTTGGGCAACGGATAGACGCCAAGCGACACATCGTTCTTCCACTCGCTGACCGGGCGGTAGGTGTCTTCCTCTTCGGTCAGGCCTTCGGCCACCAGCTCATCGTAAAGACCGAGCGCCTGCAGGCAGCGCTTGGCGTGGTGCTTGTGGCTCGGACAGACCACATAAAACATGCGGCCGTCCTTGCATTTGTAGCTGCGGTAAAAGGGATCAAGAAGCTCCTGCAAGTCATCGTAGGAGAGGTTCATCGGCAAGCCTTCGGTGTGCCGACGCTCGATCTCCTTTTCACGCTGGGTTTTGTAGCGCTCGGGGTAGTTGTCGACCTTGATCGAGTTGTAACTCAGGCCATCCATCACGGCGGAGGCCAGCGGCACTTCCACCTGGTCACCCAGGCCGGTGCGCTCGCGCGCTTGCAGCGCCAGCAACACCGCCGAAGCGGCCAGCATGGTGCCGTAGGCCGAGGCCAGCGGCAACGGCGAGAAAGATGGGTTGATGCCCATCAACACGCGGTTCAGGCCCATGTCGGTGAACACCCCGGACTGCGCATTGATCACGCTCTCAAACGCGCGCCAGTCGCGGCGCAGTTCGTCGTTCGAGGCGAAGCCGGGGATGGACAGCGTGATCAGCTCGGGCCGCGCGGTTCGCAAGGCAGTCAGATCGATGCCCATGCGCGCCATCACGCCGGGGCGGAAGTTCTCCACCACGATATCGGCCTCTTCGATCAGCGCCAGGGCCTGCTCGAGGCCTTCGGCGGTCTTCAGGTCAATCGAGACGATCAGCTTGTTGCGATTCAGCGTGGCGTTGGCCGGGCTGTGCCACATCGGACCACTGGGTGGGTCGATGTGGCACACGGTGGCGCCCAGATCGGCCAGGATCATCGCCACGGCGGGGCCGGCCATGTATTGGCCAAAGTCAACAACCTTGACGTCGCGCAGGGGAAGAGGGAAAGCGTCTGGAACAGCCATGGCGATGGAGGTTTGCAGTGCGGAGTGTTTGAAAAGGGAAGCGAACGCAGGCTTTGGGCCTCAGAAGGTGTGGCGGTGCACCAGCACCTTGCGCGGATGGCAAAAGCTTACCGCGCAAGGTCTGTAGGCGCCGCTTCGCAAAGTCCTGCAAAGGGGCTCAGCGGTTGGTGCGCGATCAGGTGCTGGTGATCTTCGAGGTCGGCGAAGTCTGCCTTCAGCCAACGCATGAGCGACCAGGCCAGGATGATCAGCACAGGGATCAGCGGCAGCGCCACGATGATGCTCGAGGTCTGCACCGGTTTCAAGCCACCGATCTGGATCAGAAAGGCGCCAACGCCGGCCAGAATGAGCGCCCAGGTGATGCGCAGGCTGCGCTTGGGCTCTTGGTAGCCAGACAGTTCTTTCGAGGTGACCGAGGCCAGCACATAGGCCGCGCTGTCCAGCGTGGTCGCCAGAAAGATGAAGCACAGCAAGATGAAGGCGCCGGTGATGAGGCCGCTCATGGGCAGGGTGCCCAGGATGGCCTGAACCGTGGCCGGGATGCCACCGGCACCGTTGAGAATGGCGGCGACGTCGAGCTTGCCGCTGATCTGGAGATCGAGCGCATAACCGCCCCAGACAGCAAAGAACACCCAGCAACCCAATGAGCCCCACACCATCTCGGCGATGATGAGCTCACGGATGGTGCGGCCGCGCCAGATGCGGGCGACAAACAGACCCATCATGGGCGCGTAGGCGATCCACCAGGCCCAGTAGAACACCCTCCAATCCTTGAAGAAACTGGATTTGCCCACCGGATCGGTCCAGGTGGCCATGGAGATGAAGTTGGACGCCATCCG
>JBLIJY010000253.1:0-4278 GCA_047636095.1 Hydrogenophaga sp.
TTTTGAGGCGCTCGCGCACCGCTTCCATGGCAAGGCCGGCGTAATGGGCGTTGAGGAAGTTGGAGGCTTCCAGCAGCTGCGTCTGGGTGAAGGCGGCCTGGGTGTAAATGATGCGGTTTTGCACGTCGCCGTCGGGTGACACGAGGATGACCAGCACCCGGCGCTCGGACAGGCTCAGAAACTCGATGTGGCGAAACACCGAGGTGCGGCGCGGCGCCATCACCACGCCCACAAACTGCGACAGGTTGGACAACAAGTTGGCCGCGTGGCTGATCACGCGCTGCGGCTGGCCGGCCTCGATGCCGGTGGCGGCCGCCGCAGTGGCCACGCCCAGGTCGTGGTGGCGCACGGTGAGCATGGTGTCCACAAACAAGCGGTAGCCGCGCGCGGTGGGGATGCGCCCGGCCGAGGTGTGCGGGCTGGCGATCAGACCGAGCTCTTCAAGATCGCTCATCACGTTGCGGATGGTCGCCGGCGAGAGGTCCATACCGGCAGCGCGGGCCAGGGTGCGCGAGCCCACGGGCTGGCCGTCGGCGATGTATCGCTCGACCAGGGTCTTGAGCAGCATCTTGGCGCGGTCATCCAGCATGCCTGCATTCTAAGGAAATGCACCTTGCGTCACCACAGCCGATCCGATGGGCGATGGCGCGAGGGTTTACGGGGGGCAAAGGACGCCGGTGCCCATGTTGTAATCCGCCAATGAAGCCACCCGCCAGCAGCCATTTCGCACCCACTGGCGTTCAGCGCACGCTGCGTTTTGCGCATGTGGCCATCGTCGGCAAGTACCAGGCGCCAGGCGCACGGCACGCGGTCGAGGAGATTGCGCATTTCCTGCACGACGAGGGCTGCGATGTGTCGCTGGAACGCGAAACCGCGCTCAACACCGGGCTGGCGCAATACCCGGCGCTTGACGTGGCGGCGATGGCGAGCCAGTGCGATCTGGCGCTGGTGGTGGGGGGCGACGGCACCATGCTGGGCATCGGGCGCCAGCTGGCGCGCTACGGGCTGCCGCTGGTGGGAGTGAACCAGGGGCGGCTGGGTTTCATGACCGACATTGCGTTTGATACGTTTCGCGACTCGCTGCACCCCATTCTTCACGGCGCCTACGAGGAAGACGCGCGCGCGCTGATGGCGGCCACGGTCTGGCGCGATGGGCGCTGTGTGTTCGAGGCCACGGCGCTCAACGACGTGGTGGTGAACCGCGGCGGTGTGGCCAGCATGATCGAGCTGCGGGTGGAGGTGGACGGACACTTTGTGGCCAACCAGCGCGCCGACGGCATGATCATTGCCTCGCCCACCGGCTCCACCGCCTACGCGCTCTCAGCCGGTGGCCCGCTGCTGCACCCGGCCATCGGCGGCTGGTTGCTGGTGCCGATTGCACCCCACACGCTGTCCAACCGGCCGATCGTGCTGCCCTCGCACAGCGAGATCGCGGTCGAGATCGTGTCAGGCAGAGACGCCAGCGCGCATTTCGACATGCAGTCGCTGGCCAGCCTGATGCACGGCGACCGCATCGTGGTGCGGCGCTCTGAGCATGCACTGCGCTTGTTGCACCCGGTGGGCTGGAGCTACTTCGATACCCTGCGCAAGAAACTGCACTGGAACGAAGGGGCCTGAGCCCACGACTCGGTTCGGTCACGCTTCCGGGTCAAAATACTGGCTCCATGACGCCGTTTGTACCAAAGCCCACCCCATGAGCCTGCGCCGCATTGCCCTGCGCGACTTCGTCATCGTGCAGTCGCTCGACCTCGATCTGGCCGCTGGCTTCACGGTGCTCACCGGCGAAACCGGCGCGGGTAAATCGATCTTGATCGACGCCTTGCAACTGGCCCTGGGGGCGCGCGCCGAGGCCAGCGTGGTGCGCGAAGGCGCAACGCGTTGCGAGATCGCCGCCGAGTTCGATCTGCTGCCAGCGATCGTGCAATGGCTCGATGATCAGGGCTTTGCGGTGGAAGACCGATTGCTGGTGCGGCGCACGGTGGACACCGAGGGCCGCAGCCGCGCCTGGATCAACGGCAGCGCTGCCACCATGACCCAGCTCAAGGCACTGGCCGACGGACTGGTGGACATTCATGGCCAGCACGCCTGGCAAAGCCTGACCCGCGCCAGCGCGGTGCGCGACCTGCTCGATGGCTACGCCGGCATCGACACCAGCGCCACGCACGCACGCTGGGCCCAGTGGCGCGAGCAGCGCAAGGCCTTGCAAGCCGCCACCGATCGCCAGACCAGCCTGCGCCAGGACAGCGAGCGCCTGGTCTGGCAGATCGCCGAGCTCGACAAGCTCGCGCCTGCGGCGGACGAATGGGAAGACATCAACAGCCAGCACGCTCGCCTGGCCAACGCCCAGGCCCTGATCGACGCCGCGCAGCTGGCCACCCAGTTGCTCGACGAGCAAGAAGACAGCGCGGCTGCGCTGATCCACCGCGCACTGGCCGCGCTGCAAGCGCAAAGCCACATCGAGCCGGCTTTTTGTGGTCCGGTGGATGCCCTGGAGGCCGCGCTGGCCCAGGTGCAAGACAGCGTGCACAGCCTGAACCAGCTGGCCCGCCAGCAGGCCGATCTCGATCCGGCCAGCCTGGCCGAACTCGATCAGCGCATGGCCTTGTGGATGTCGCTCGCGCGGCGCTACCGCAGCACGCCCGAAGACCTTGCCCAGCTGCACGCTCAGTGGCGCGCCGAATTGGCGCAGGTCGATCAGGCGCTGGACCTCGATGCGCTGCAACGCGCCGAGCGTACCGCCTGGCAGGCTTGCGAGAGCGAGATGAAGGTGCTGACCCGCCAGCGCCAGCAAGCCGCGCCCCGGCTGTCCCAAGCCGTCTCCGACACCATGCAAACGCTGGGCATGCAGGGCGGGCGCTTTGAGGTCGCTTTGCAGCGCTTGGCCGAGCCGCAGGCGCATGGCTGGGAACAGGTGGAATTTCTGGTGGCTGGCCACGCAGGCGCGACACCGCGCCCGGTGGGCAAGGTGGCCTCGGGCGGCGAGCTGTCTCGCATTGCGCTGGCCATCTCCGTGATCACCAGCCGCCTGGGCCGCGCGCCCACGCTGATCTTCGACGAGGTGGACGCTGGCGTGGGCGGCGCGGTGGCGCACACGGTGGGTCAGTTGCTGCGCCAGCTTGGCCACGACCGCCAGGTGCTCGCGGTCACACACCTGCCGCAGGTCGCCGCCTGTGCCGATCAGCACCTGTTGGTCAGCAAGCAACGCACTGGGCAACAGACCATCAGCGCGGTGCAGCCGATTACAAAAGACGCGCGGGTGAGCGAGCTGGCGCGCATGCTGGGCGGCAGCGACAGCTCGGCCGTGTCGCTGGCGCATGCGCGCGAGCTGCTCACCCCCTGCGGATCGCCAACGTGACGCAATCCACAATCAAAACCCCGATTCGCCTGGTACTGATCACCGGCATGTCTGGCTCGGGCAAATCGGTGGCGCTCACCGCGTTGGAAGACGTGGGCTTTTACTGCGTGGACAACCTGCCACCCGAGCTGCTCGAAGCCTTCATTTCGCTGGAGCAAGGCATGCGCGCCGACCAGGTGGCGATTGCCATGGACGTGCGCAGCGCGAAATCGCTGCCCGGTCTGCCCCAGCGTCTGGCCCAGTTGGAGCAGCAGCACAACTGCAATCTGCACCTGACCACGGTGTTCCTCGACGCCAACACCGACACGCTGGTGCGGCGTTTTTCTGAAACCCGGCGGCTGCATCCGCTCTCTTTGAAAAGCGCCAACGACCAACACCGCGCCCTCACCGATGCGATCGAACACGAGCGCGAGTTGCTGGCCGAGTTGCGCGATCAGGCGCTGGTGATCGACACCAGCCTGATCCGACCGGCCCAGTTGCGCAGCCAGATCAAGGAACTGCTGGGCACCATGCCGGCACCGCTCACGCTGGTGTTCGAATCGTTCGCCTTCAAGCGCGGCGTTCCAATGGCGGCTGACTTTGTGTTTGACGTGCGCATGCTGCCCAACCCGCATTACGAGCCCGAACTCAAAGCCCTGACTGGGCGCGACCCAACCGTGGCCGATTTCTTGCGCGCGCAGCCCGAGGTACAGCGCATGCGCGAGCAGTTGATCGCCTTCTTGCGTGAATGGATGCCGCAGATGCTGAACGACCACCGCAGCTATGTGACTGTGGCCGTGGGTTGTACCGGCGGCCAGCACCGCTCGGTGTTTCTGGTGGAAGAGCTGGCCAAAGCGTTCTGCAACGATTGGTCCACCCGGGTGCGCCACCGCGAAATCGGCGACTGGCCAGCGCGCACCAAACGCGCCGACGATCTGGGCTGA
>JBLIJY010000254.1:0-4244 GCA_047636095.1 Hydrogenophaga sp.
CACACGCCGCAGAACGAGGACGGCACGCGGATCGAGCCGTTGGTGTCCGAGCCGAGCGTGAGGGGCACCTGGCCCGCCGCCACGGCGGCACCCGAGCCACCCGACGAACCACCGGCCACATGCCCCAACTGGTGCGGGTTGTGCGTCGGGCCGTAATGGGTGTTTTCGGTGGTGAAGCCGTAGGCGTACTCGTCCATGTTGAGCGAGCCCACCAGAATCGCGCCTGCGCTCTGAAGGCGCTGAACGAGCACGGCATCTGCGGTTGCGGGCGGGTTGCCGCGGTTGATCTTCGAACCGGCCAGCGTGACCTCGCCGGCAATGTCGAACAGGTTCTTCACCGCAAACGGCACACCGGCCAAGGCGCCCAGCGGCTCACCGCGTGCGCGCATCGCGTCGATTTTGGCGGCCTGCGCGCGTGCACTTTCAAACCGAGTCCCGGTGAATGCATGGACACGGTCGTCGGTGGCCTCGATGCGGGCGATGCGCGCTTCCAGCACCTCGGCCGCGCTCTGGTCGCCGCTGGCGACCTTGTGTGCCGTCTGGGAGAGGGTCATTGGCACCGCCATGTCAACGCTCTGCCGAATAGGGAGCCGGGCAGAAAATCTCGACGAGCTCTTCCTCGTCGCTGAGCGGGAAGGCGTCGAGCAGCTCAGCCATGACTGCGGTGCGCTGCATGTGGGACGCCACGCGCGCAGCCTGTGCAGGCGCCAGCGGCAGGTTGACGGCCACGGCGCTGGCCTGCACAAAAGCCAAGGTTTGTTCGTCGGTCACCGCCGCACCTCGCGCTGAAAAATCTCCAGGCTGCGCTTCTTGGCTTCGATGAAACTGGGCTCGGACAGGGTGGCCACGGTGCGCGGGCGCGCGTCGCCGTAGTTCAGGATCTCAGCTACTTTGGTTGGCCGCTTGGTCAGCAGCAGCACCTGATCGGCCAGGTACACCGCTTCCTCCAGGTCGTGCGAGACCAGCATCATGGTGGTGCCGGTCTGCATGAACACCTCTTGCAGCTTTTCGCGAATGAACAGCGTCATCTCGAAGTCCAGCGCCGAAAAAGGTTCATCGAGGAACAGCACTTCTGGCTTGGGTGCCAGCGCCCGCATGATCGATGCCGTTTGCTGCTGGCCACCGGAGAGTTCGTAGGGATAGCGGTTGAGGTCGAACTTCACGTCGAATGACGCCACCAGCTCGGCCATGCGGCGATCCACCTCGGCCTTGCTCTTGCCTTCCAGCTTGAGCGGGTAGGCGATGTTGTCGATGGTGCGCATCCACGGGAACAGGGCCTCGCGGTAGTTCTGGAACACGTAGCCGATCTTGGTGTCTTTGAGCGATTTGCCGTCAAACAGAATCTCGCCAGCGTCGATCGGCACCAGCCCGGCGATCATGTTGATCAGCGTGCTCTTGCCGCAGCCGTTGGGGCCGAACACCGAGACGATTCGGTGCTTGGGGATGTCGAGGTTGAAGTTCTCGTAGAGCGGCCAGCCAGCGAAATACTTGGTCAGGCCCCGGATGGTGATCTGTGTGCCTGCTGGTCCCGGTACGAAGGGCGCAACTGGCACATCGGCAAACACGCTGGCGTTCAAAACTGCGCTCATCGTCCGCTCCAATGCACGATCTTGCGTTCCGTGAGGAGGAACAGGATGTTCAGCGCATAGCCCAGCACGCCGGCAGCCAGGATGGCGGCGTACATGTCTTTCACATTCATCACCTGCTGCGAATTGATGATGCGGTTGCCCAGGCCGCTGTCAGCGCCAATGAACATTTCCGCCACGATCACGATCACCAGCGCCATCGACACCGCTGAGCGCAGGCCCACGAAGCTGGGTTGAAGGCTTTCCCAGATCAGCACGTCTTTGAACACCTGCCAGCGGGTGGCCCCCATGACTTTCGCCGCCATCACGCGCTGCTTGCGCGCGTTCATCACGCCGTAGGCGCTGTTGAAAACCACGATCAGCAGGGCGCCAAACGCGGCGATCGCCACCTTGTTCACATCGGATACACCGAAGATCATCAGGAACAGCGGGATCAGCGCTGACGAGGGCGTGGAGCGAAAGAAGTCGATCAGGAACTCCACGCTGCGGTAAGCCTTTTCGGCGCTGCCCAGCACCACGCCCAGCGGCACGCCCACCACGGCCGCAATCAGAAAGGCCTGAACCGTGCGCCAGACGGTGACCAGAAAGTCTTTGAGCAGCGGCCCGCCTGCCAGTCCCTGCACCAGCGCCGTCACCGTGTCTGCGGGCGAGGGCAACAAGATGGGCTTGATGAAGCCCAGCCGTACCACCAGGTCCCACACGATGAACAGCAACACCGGACCTATGAAGGGGAGCGCCCGGTCCAGGAACGGTTTGCCGGGCAGCGGTGCTGACGGCGCCCCGGCCTGGGGCGGCTGCCAGGGCACGGCGGTGGCGGCGGGCTTTTGCATGTTCAGGCCTTGTAGAGCATGGAGTCCACCAGCAAGCGCCGGGAGAAGATGCCTTTGTCGGAGAAGAGGTCGAAGAACTTCTGGAAAGCCGCCACGTCTGTTGGCGTGAATTCGTTGTACATGGTGTACGCCGCCAGGGGCACTTCGCTGGCCAGAGCGCCTTCGATCGGGGTGTAGTTCTTGAGGAACTGGCGCGCTTCGGTGCTCTTGCTGCGCACGTAGGACACGCCCTTGCCGTAGGCCGCGATGTATTTTTTGGCTTCTTCGGGGTATTTCTTGATGAAGCCGCTGGTCAGCGAGGCCGAACCGCCGAACCAGGGCGCTTTCGGGTTGCCCAGGATGTAGTGGGCGATCACGCCCGTTTCCAGTGTGCGGGTGGTGCCGTTGAGGCGTCCGATGGTGCCTGTGGGTTCGAGCGTGTAAGCCCCATCGATCTGTCCGGCAGCGATGGAGGCTACGTGCTGTCCGATGGGGAGCTCGATCACGGTGGCCCCAGTGGCGCCGCCACGCTCCAGCACGGTCTTGGCCAGCGTGACGTTCTGAATGCCCGGGCCCGAGGCGATGCGTTTGCCCTTGAGATCGGCGATGGTCTTGGCGGTGCTGGCAGCGGGCACGATCACCACATCGAGCACGTTGTCCACATTGCTGGGGTTGGAGCAGAAGATCTTGAATGTGTCGGGCTGGGCGAGTTCGCCGATGGCGATGTTGGCCGAGCCTGTGCCGTTGGCGCTGCCATCGCAGCGATCAGCGAGCATGGCTTCCATGATTTGCTGGGCGCCCGCAAACCGGAGCACCTCCACGTTCACGCCGGCCTCTTTGAAGTAGCCCAGTTCAACGGCGGAATAAAACGGAAGACCCGCCGCAATCGGCCAGTAGCCGATGCGCATGGTGGGCTTGGTCTGGGCGCGCAGGATGGCGGGCGCACCCAAAACGCCGAGAGCGGCACCGGCAGCGCCAAACTGCAACAGCTTGCGGCGATGGGGAAATACGGGCTCAGCGGAGGGCGTAGGAATGTTTTTCATGTTGAAAGCTCCTGGTGTTGAATGAAATGGAATCAGACCCAGGAGATTCAGGTCCCTAGGGGTGGGCTGCTGGAGAGGGCGTGTATGTAAGCGCGCCAGCCACGCAGGTGCGTGATGTCGGTGGCGCCTTGCAGCGCCAGGGGCTCGCAGAGAAAGCCTTGCACCCTGGCGCCATCGGCAAGTTCCAGGGTGCCGATGCACAAGGGGCCCGGTACAAGCGCCACAAAGCTGCCGTATTGGGACAGTGGCATGTCCCATATTTCCACTTCAATGCTTTCGCCCTCGCCGCTGGCGACCTTGAGCAGACCAGGCTTTGGGGGCGTGGTGCCGGGCAGGGCGTAGAGCCGGTAGAGCGGCGCGGTGTGGCTGCTGGCGATCAGCCTCGCGCCTCGCTCTGTGAGTTGACCGTTGAGTGGCATGCCCGAGAGGTGCGCGCCCACCACGGCCACGGACACCCGAGCGGGAGCCGGCTGGCTCAACCCAGCGATGGGTACGGGCTGGGGCAGGGGCACACCCGTAGCGCCCTGGCTCAGGCCGGTGGCGTGGTGATAACGCTGCCCGAGTTCAGCCAGCTGCCAGTCGCTGCCACACCGGCCGATGAGCGTGATTCCAAAGGGAAGACCGTCGGCCCGGATGCTGCTGGGCACCGACAGCGCGGCGTAGTCAAGCAGGTTGACGAAGTTGGTGTATTCACCGAGCTGGCGGTTGAGCGCCACAGGATCGGCGCGCATGCGCTCGATGGTGTGGTGGGTGGGCGCGGTGGGCACCACCAGCAGGTCGATGCCCTCCCACAGCTGCGCAGCCTG
>JBLIJY010000255.1:0-4241 GCA_047636095.1 Hydrogenophaga sp.
TGGGGGGCTGGTTTGAGGCCTTCGCCAGCACGGCTGCGCGCAGTGCCGTGGCCTCGGCTGCGGCCGCGCTGGGCGCCCGCACCGGCGTGATCTGGCCCGATGCGGCGCAAGCGCGGGCCGCTGCTTTCATCACCACGGCCAGCGAAAGCGGGGCTCTGCATTTGCAGCGTCTGCGCACCCAGGCAGCAGACTTTGAGCCGCTGTCGGTGGACCGCTTCATCTCGGGCGCGCTGCAGCCAGCCGCCTGGTATGTGCGAGCACAGCGATTTCGCCGCGCCTACCGCGATAAGGTGAATGCCTTGTTCCGCGACTGGGACGTGTTGCTCGCCCCCGCCACACCGGTGGCAGCGCCAGCCATTGGCACCGAGTGGCTGGACATCAACGGCCAGCGCGTTCCCTGTCGCCCCTCCATTGGACTGCTCACCCAGCCCGTGTCTTTTGCGGGCTGCCCGGTGGTGGCAGCGCCGATGTGGCCAGACGGCACCGGTGGCCTGCCCATCGGGGTGCAGATCATTGCCGCGCCATGGCGCGAAGACCTGGCGCTGCGCGCTGGCTGGGCGCTGGCACAAGCAGGCGTCGCGCATGTGAAAGCCAGTGCCCTTTGAACGATATGACCATGACCCCAACCATCAACCAACCCGACGTTCTGGCCGACGTCACGCAGGCCTTCGAGCGCTACGAAGTGGCGCTGGTCACCAACGATGTGGCCGTGCTCGACGAACTGTTCTGGAACAGCCCGCACACCTTGCGCTACGGCGTGACCGAAAACCTTCACGGCTATGGCGAGATTTGCGCGTTCCGTGCGAGCCGGCCCGCCACCGGTTTGAAGCGCAGGCTCAGCAAGACGGTCATCACCACCTATGGCAACGACTTCGCCACCGCCAACACCGAGTTTTTGCGCGACGGCAGCGCGAGCAGCGGCCGCCAGAGCCAGACCTGGATGCGAACCCCAGACGGGTGGCGCGTGGTCTGTGCCCACGTCAGCCTGCTGGCCTGACCACTTCACCCTGTCCCCTTTCGCTGTGTCCCAACCCCAACCCACCGGAGCCTGAACCATGAGCCTCACCTTGCCCAACCGCCGCGATTCCATCAAGACCCTGGCCGCGCTCGGCGCTGCGGTGGTCAGTCCGTTGTCGTTCGCCCAAAAGGCGATTACCGTTGGCGTGATCTACGTCGGCCCACGCGATGATTACGGTTACAACCAGGCCCACGCCGAAGCCGCCGCCTTGCTGAAGAAGATGCCCGGCGTGAAGGTGGTGGAAGAAGAGAACGTGCCCGAGACCGCAGCGGTTCAGCGCTCAATGTCTGGCATGGTCGCGCAAGACGGCGCCGAGCTGGTGTTCCCCACCTCGTTCGGCTATTTCGACCCGCACATGCTGGCCGTGGCCGGCAAGTTCGACAAGGCCCGCTTTGCCCATTGCGGTGGTATGTGGACCGAAGGCAAGCACCCCAAGAACACGGCCAGCTTCTTCGGCTACATCGACGAATGCCAGTACCTCAACGGCGTGATTGCTGGGCACATGAGCAAAAGCAAAAAACTCGGTTTTGTGGCCGCCAAGCCCATTCCGCAGGTGCTGCGCAACATCAACGCCTTCACCCTGGGCGCGCGCTCGGTGGACCCGAGCATCACCACCAGTGTGATCTTCACGGGCGACTGGTCCATGCCGGTGAAAGAGGCTGAGGCCACCAATAGCCTGGCCGACCAGGGCGTGGACGTGTTCACCATGCATGTGGACGGCCCGAAGGTGATCGTGGAGACCGCCGCCAAGCGCGGCAAGATGGTGTGCGGCTACCACGCCAGTCAGGCCAAGCTGGCGCCCAACGCCTACCTCACCGGCGCCGAATGGAACTGGCTCACCGCCTACACCCAGTTCCTGGAAGCCGCCCGCAGCGGCAAGCCGCACCCGAACTTTGTGCGGGGTGGCCTGAGAGAAGGTTTCGTCAAGGCCTCGGCTTACGGTCCCATGGTGACCGACGCGGCAAAGAAGCAGGCTGACGGCATCAAGGCCCAGATGGTGGCGGGCAGCTTCGACATTTTCAAAGGCCCGCTGAAAGACAACAAGGGTGCCACGCTCATCCCGGCGGGAAAGGCTTTCAAGCAGACCGATCTGGAGCTGGAGAAGATGGACTACCTGGTCGAAGGGGTCAAAGGCAGCGTGTGACGACCTGCACCGAGGCGCAAGGAGGCGCCTCGAACTGTGGGCATTGCCACCGCTGACCACCAGGCCGGGCCCAGGGTGGCCTTTGAAGAAGCCTGTCTGTTGTTGAGACCATTTCCATGCGCAACACCCTTCTGCCCATCGGCGCCATCGCAGTGGCTTTGCTGCTGTTTGGCCTCATCGTGTCCTTTGCGGGTGTGAACCCGGTTGAGGTCTGGGTGTTGCTGTTTCAAGGTGCCTTCGGCGATTGGTATTCATGGCAAAACACATTGCAGCGCGCCGCGCCGCTGATGCTCACGGCGCTGTGTGTGGCCATTCCAGCACGCGCTGGTCTGACGGTGATTGGCGGCGAGGGCGCGCTGGTTTTGGGCGGCCTGGCCTGTGCCGCTGTTGCCCAGGCGTTTCCGCTGCCGACCAGCCTCGTCGGCACGGTGGTGGTGTGCGCGGCGGGCGCAGCGGCGGGCGCACTCTGGATCGCACTGGCCGGTGCGCTGCGCCAGTACCGTGGCATCAACGAAACCATCAGCAGCCTGTTGCTCGCCTATGTGGCGATTGGCCTGTTCAATCACATCGTGGAAGGACCGTTGCGCGACCCGTCGAGCCTGAACAAGCCGTCCACGCTGCCACTGGACGAAGGGCTGCTGATCGGAACCCTGGGGGGGTCTGACGTGCACTGGGGCTTTGCGGTGGGCTTGGTGGCGTGCCTGGCGGCTGGCCTGTGGCTGCGACTGACCCCATCAGGCTTTGCGGTGCGCGTGGTGGGCGGCAACCCGCGTGCCGCCCAGTTGGTGGGCTTGCCTGCCACGCGCCTGGTGCTGCTGGCTTGTGCGCTGGGCGGTGCCGCCGCCGGGCTGGCTGGTGCCATCGAGGTGGCTGCGGTGCACACCAATGCCAACGCCGCACTGATTACCGGGTACGGCTATGCCGGCATCCTGGTGGCGTTCATGGCCCGGCACAACCCGCTGGCGGTGATTCCGGTGGCCATTCTGTTGGGTGGCTTCGGCGCGGCAGGCAGCTTGCTGCAGCGGCGCCTGGGACTGCCCGACGCGTCCGTTCTGCTGCTGCAAGGCATTGCGTTCGTGCTGATTCTGGCCAGCGAGGCGCTGCAAGACACCAACTGGAAAGCCGTTCTCGCGCGGCTGACCCGCTTCGGGCCCGCCTCGCCGCAGCCGCAAGGAGAGTCCAAGTGACCACCGACCAGCTGATCATTTTTGTTGCTGGCATCGTCGGCGGTGCGCTGCGCGTGGGTGTGCCCTTTCTGTTCGTGAGTCTGGGTGAGTGTCTGACCGAGAAATCCGGCCGCATCAATCTGGGCCTGGAAGGCGTTCTGGTGCTGTCGGCCATGACCGCGTTTGGCGCCTCCTACCTCAGCGGTTCGCCTTGGATTGGGGTGCTCGCTGGCGCGTTCTCAGGCGCTCTGCTGGCCGCCTTGCATGGCGTGCTGTGCTCGCTGCCCAGGGTCAACGACATCGCCACCGGCATCGCGTTGATGATGCTGGGCATGGGGCTGGCCTTCTATCTGGGCAAGCCGCTGATTCAGCCGCAGGCGCCCCAGCTTCCGGCCATCGCGCTGGGTTTCTGGAGCGAGTCCCCCGCGATTCAGTCGGCGCTGAAGATCAATGCGCTGCTGCCGGTCGGTCTGGTGCTGGCGGCGCTGATGGCCTGGGCTTTCGCGCACACGAAAGCGGGCCTGCTGGTGCGTGTGGCGGGCGACTCGGCCACCGCCACCCGCGCCCTGGGCTACTCGGTCAATGGCATTCGCATCGCTGCCACCGCAGGCGGCGGCTTCATCGCCGGTCTGGGCGGGGCCTCGCTCACACTCTTTTACCCGGGCAGCTGGAACGAAGGCATCTCCAGTGGTCAGGGCCTGATTGCCGTGGCGCTGGTGATTTTTGCCCGCTGGAGTCCGTTGCGCTGTGTGGGTGCGGCCTTGCTGTTTGGCGGCGCTGGCGCCATTGGGCCCGCGCTGCAGTCGATCGGCATCGGCTGGGGCTACCACCTCTTCAACATCGTCCCCTACGTGCTCACCCTGCTCATCTTGGTGATCACCTGCCGACCCGGCAGCGTGGTGCCCGGCAGTCC
>JBLIJY010000256.1:0-4240 GCA_047636095.1 Hydrogenophaga sp.
ATTTCCTCAAGTTTTGGGTTTGTTTGCCGTCCCCACCCCTTTGGTATTTATCGAGGCAAGGCTCAAATGCGACAACGGCAGCGCACCCGCCGCCTTCACCTCGCCCAGGGAAAAGCTGGTGTGCAGGTCTTTCACGTTGGGCAGGTTGAGCAGTACCTCGCGCGCAAACCGGCTGAACTCGGCCAGATCGGGGCAGACCACCTGCAACTCGAAGGTGCCCGAGCCGCTGATGTAGTGGCAGCTCACGATCTGTGGAATGGTGCGGATGGCGGCCTCCAGCGAACGCGTCACCTCGCCCTGGTTGCGCTCGGCGTCCAGCCGCACGAACGCCAGCACGCCCAGCCCCATCTTTTCCCGGTCCAGCTCGGCCCGGTAGCCGCGAATGAAGCCAGCCGCTTCCAGCGCGCGCACGCGCCGCCAGCAAGGCGCGGCTGAAAGGCCGACACGCTGGGCGAGTTCAGCGTTGGTGAGGCGCCCGTCGCGCTGCAATTCGTCCAAGATAGACAGATCGAACCGGTCAAGTGTTTCAGTCATGGGGTGTTTCAAGCAAGAATCGTTCGTAATCATCCGGTTTAACGGCACGAAAAGCAAACACCTGTCGCGAGGTGGGCCATACACTGTGCGGCACACTGAAAGCCGGTTTACCTACCTGCTCTGAGTGACACCATCCGCCCACAAGGCGAGCCCACACGACTGGAGACAACACCATGAACGCGCCCCTGCCCGAACACATCCGCCGCGCCTTAGAGACGGTGACGCTGGACGACAAATATTCGCTCGACCACGGTCGCGCCTTCATGAGCGGCATCCAGGCGCTGGTGAAGCTGCCGATGTTGCAGCGCCAGCGCGACGCGATGCTGGGCAAGAACACGGCGGGCTTCATCAGCGGTTACCGGGGTTCGCCGCTGGGCGGTTACGACCAGGCGCTGCAAAAGGCCGCGCCCCACCTCAAGCAGCAGAACATCGTGTTCCAGCCCGGCGTGAACGAGGAGCTGGCCGCGACCGCGCTCTGGGGCACGCAGCAGCTGGGTTTTGCGCCACCCGGCACGAACAAATTTGATGGCGTGTTTGGCATCTGGTACGGCAAAGGCCCGGGTGTGGACCGCTGCTCCGATGTGTTCAAACACGCCAACATGGCCGGCACCACACCCTGGGGCGGCGTGATCGCGGTGGCGGGTGACGACCACGTGGCCAAAAGCTCGACCGCCGCGCACCAAAGCGACCACATCTTCAAGGCCTGCGGCCTGCCGGTGTTCTTCCCGGCGTCTGTGCAGGACATCCTCGATCTTGGCCTGCACGCCTTCGCCATGAGCCGCTTCAGTGGCGTCTGGGCGGGCATGAAAACGATTCAGGAGATCGTCGAATCGAGCGCCACCGCGATGATCGACCCCGAGCGGGTGCAGATCGTGGTTCCTGAGTTCGACATGCCCCCGGGCGGCGTGCACATCCGCTGGCCCGACGCCGCACTCGACCAGGAAGCGCGCCTGTTTGACACCAAGTGGTATGCCGCGCTGGCCTACATCCGCGCCAACCGGCTCAACCACAACGTGATCAGCGGCCCGAACGACCGCTTTGGCGTGATCGCCAGCGGCAAGGCTTACAACGACACCCGCCAGGCCCTGCTCGACCTCGGCCTGGACGACGCCACCTGCCAGCGTATCGGCCTGCGCCTGCACAAGGTGGCGGTGGTCTGGCCGCTGGAGGCGCAGACCACACGCGAATTCGCCACCGGCCTGCGCGAGATTCTGGTGGTGGAAGAAAAGCGCCAGGTCATCGAATACCAGATCAAGGAAGAGCTGTACAACTGGCGCAGCGATGTGCGGCCCACGGTGCTGGGCAAGTTCGATGAGGTGGCGGGCGACAACACCGGCGGCGAGTGGTCCATGCCCAACCCGAGCGCGCACCACCTGCTGCGCGCCAACGCCGATCTGTCGCCCGCCATCATCGCGCGCGCCATCGCCAAGCGGCTCAAAAAACTGGGTGTGCCAGACGACGTGATGGCGCGCATCGACACGCAGCTGGCCATCCTGAACGCGCAGGAACAGTCGATGCAGACGCTGCTGAGCCAGGGTGCCGACTCGCCGCTGGCGGGTGCCGAGCGCCAGCCCTGGTTTTGCTCGGGCTGCCCGCACAACACCAGCACCAAGGTGCCCGAGGGCTCGCGCGCCATGGCCGGCATCGGCTGCCATTTCATGACCATCTGGATGGACCGCGCCACGGTGGGCTTCACCCAGATGGGCGGCGAGGGCGTGCCCTGGATGGGCCAGCAGCCGTTCTCCACCGACCAGCACATGTTCGCCAACCTGGGCGACGGCACCTACTTCCACAGCGGCATTCTGGCGATCCGCCAGAGCATCGTGGCGGGCGTCAACATCACTTACAAAATTTTGTACAACGACGCGGTCGCCATGACCGGTGGCCAGCAGGTGGGCGAGCGGGCCGAGGGCCACAGCGTGGTGCAGATCGCGCAAAGCATGCGTGCCGAGGGCGCCGCGCGCATCATGATCGTGACCGACGAGCCGGAGAAATACGACGGCGTCACCGGCATCCCCTCAGGCATCGCGATTCAGCACCGCGACACGCTGGACGCGGTGCAGCGCGAGTTCCGCGAGATCAAGGGCACCACGGTCATCATTTACGACCAGACCTGCGCCACCGAGAAACGCCGCCGCCGCAAGCGGGGCACGATGGTGGAGCCGACCGAGCGCGTGGTCATCAACGAGCTGGTGTGCGAGGGCTGTGGCGACTGCGGCGTGCAGAGCAACTGCCTCTCGGTCGAGCCGCTGGAGACTGAATTCGGCCGCAAGCGCACCATCAACCAGAGCAGCTGCAACAAGGATTTTTCTTGTGTGAAGGGCTTTTGCCCGAGCTTTGTCACGGTTGACGGCGGCCAGCTGCGCAAGAAAAAGAAGGGCGAAGCCAAAACCGAGTGGACCGGCGGTGCGCTGCCTGAGCCAGCATTGCCGTCGCTCGATGCGGAGGCCTGGGGCGTGATCGTGGCCGGCGTCGGCGGCACTGGCGTCATCACCATCGGCCAGTTGCTTGGCATGGCGGCGCACATTGAGGGCAAGGGCATCGTCACGCAAGACGCGGCGGGCCTGGCGCAAAAGGGCGGCGCCACCTGGAGCCATGTGCTGATTGGCGCGCGCCAGGAAGACATCCGCACCACCCGCGTCTCGGCCGCGTCGGCCGATCTGGTGATCGGTTGCGATCCGCTGGTGGCCGCCAACAAGGAAACCTGGGCCCGGCTTCGCAAGGGTCGCAGCCATGTGGCGCTCAACAGCAGCGCCACGCCCACCGCCGCGTTTGTGAAAAACCCCGCCTGGCAGAACCCGGCGCTGGCCTGCGTCGAAGCGCTGACGGAGCATCTGGGCGGTGAGGCGGTCGGCGTGTTCGATGCCGAAGCCGCCGCCTCCAAGTTCATGGGCGACAGCATCTACACCAACCCGATGATGCTGGGCTACGCTTGGCAGCGCGGCTGGGTGCCGCTGGGTCACACCGCGCTCATGCGCGCGATCGAGCTCAACAACGTGCAGGTGGAGAACAACAAGGTGGCCTTCGAATGGGGTCGTCGCGCCGCCCACAACCTGCAGGCGCTGGCGTCCTTGCTCGCCGACGACGGTGGCTCGCAGGTGATCCAGTTCAAGCCGCGCGAGAGCGTGGCGAGCGTGATGGCGCGCCGTGTCGAGTTCCTCACCGCCTACCAGAACGCCGCTTACGCCACCGATTACCAAGCGTTTGTGGAACGCGTGCGCACGGCAGAAGCGCCGCTGGGCAAGTCGGACCTGACGATGGCGGTGGCACGCTACCTGTTCAAACTCATGGCCTACAAGGACGAGTACGAGGTGGCGCGGCTGCACAGCGACCGCTCGTTCCACGAGCGCATTGCCGCTCAGTTCGAGGGCGACTTCAAGCTGCGCGTGCACCTGGCGCCGCCGCTGCTGTCCAAGAAGAACGAGAAGGGCGAGCTGATCAAACAGAAGTACGGCCCGTTCATGTTCACCGCCTTTCGCTGGCTGGCGAAATTCAAGGGCCTGCGCGGGAGTGCGCTGGACGTGTTTGGCTACACCGAAGAACGGCGCACCGAGCGCGCGCTGATCGGCGACTACCGCCGCTCCATCGAGGTGCTGCTGCCCGATCTGGACGCGGGCAACCACGCGCTGGCGCTGGAAATCGCCCGCCTGCCCGAGCAGATCAAAGGCTTTGGTCATGTGAAGGCACGCAACCTGGCGGCTGTTCG